>JAKAMV010000310.1 GCA_021812735.1 Chloroflexota bacterium
AGCAGCTCGCGCATGACCAGCGCCACGCCGCCGGCCTCGTGCATGTCCGCGGCCGTGTAGCGGCCGCCGGGGACCATGTCCGCCACGATCGGGGTCCGGTCCGCGATCGCCCCGAACTCGTCGATGTCGAGCGGGATCCCGTACTCGTGGGCGATCGCCAGCAGGTGGAGGACGCCGTTGGTGCTGCCGCCCGTGGCCGCCACCGAGGCGATCGCGTTCTCGATCGACCGCCGGGTGATGAACCTCCCCGGCCGGACGTCGTCGCGCACGAGGTCCATGACCAGCTCGCCTGTCCGCCGGGCCGCCGCGTCCTTCGCCGGGTCCTCGGCCGGGATCCCGTTGAGGCCGGCCGGCGAGATCCCCAGGAACTCGCAGACGGTGCTCATCGTGTTGGCGGTGTACTGGCCGCCGCAGGCCCCCGCGCCGGGGCAGGCGACCTGCTCGACCTCGTACAGCTCGTCGAGGCTGATCTTGCCCGCCCGGTAGGCCCCGATCGCCTCGAAGACCGTGACGACGGTGGCCTGGCGCTTCCCCTTGTACATCCCGGGGTAGATCGTGCCGTTGTAGAGGACGACCCCGGGCACGTCGAGCCGCCCGAGCGCCATGACCGCCGCCGGGATGGTCTTGTCGCACCCCACCAGGCAGACGACGCCGTCGAGGAGATGACCCCGGACGGTCAGCTCGATCGAGTCCGCGATGACCTCCCGGCTCACCAGGCTCGCCTTCATCCCCTCGGTCCCCATCGAGACGCCGTCGGAGATCGAGATCGTGCCGAACTCCATCGGCGTGCCGCCGGCCGCCCGGATGCCCTCCTTCACCTTCTCGGCGAGACGGCGCTGGTTCAGGTTGCACGGCATCGTCTCGATCCACGTCGTCGCCACACCGACCAGCGGCTTCGCGAGGTCGTCGTCGGTGAACCCCACGCCCTTGAGCATCGCGCGCGCTGCAGCGCGGTCCGGACCGTCGGTCAGGGCCGCGGAGTGGCGCTTCGCGGGGTCGGTGGGCCGGTCGTAGGGGTGGCGCTGATCGGACATCGGCGGGTCCCTCGGGGCGGGTGGGGGAGCGGGGCGAGTGTACGACGGTCGGCGGGAGGCGGGTATCCCGGCGGGCAGCAAGGCGGCCGACGTGGCCTGACGCACGAAGCGAGAGCCAAGGTGGCGTCGGGGTTCGTGTGCCGCACTACCTGGCACGACGACCGCCCACGATGGGGCTGGTCGAGTCGATGTGGCTCGTCTGCGCCGTGGCTCCCAGGACGAGACACCGGTACGTATCCTTGGGCGAATCAAGCCCGCCTCTCGAGCGCCAGACCCAGGGGGCGAACGTGACGATCAGTCGTGACGGATTGTGGAAGGCCGGCGGACTGACCGCGCACGCCCCCGTCGGTGGGCTCGGCGATGCGCACTCGCGCCTCCTCTCCAGGCGGAGCCCCTCGAGCGAGCGCTGTCCGTGCCCCGCGGTCGCACGTGGCCGCCCGAGTCCATCGTCAGTCGAGATCCCACCTTGAGGCCGATCCGCGCCGATCATCCGGCCCTCTCGATCGCGGCCCGATCCCACCGGAGGCATACGATGACGATGATCACGCTCGACCTGCTACACGAGTCCTGTCTTGCTGGCGGCCCCAGCGTCCTCGTGTCCACAACGGAGCTGGCGCCAGCGGCGGGCCCGCTCGCGTCTGTCGCGCCGGCTCGCTTCGTATCCGCGGTCGGGAGCCACGCGACGTACGCGTATGAGCAGCGTTTCGTGGACGGTGGCGCGGCTCGCGTCGTCATCATCGACTCGAAGCAGTCGCAACTGAACCGCGCTGAGGCGGCGCTCCACCAGGCGATGCTCGACGGGATCGCTTCTCTCAGCCGGATGCCTCATGTCGAAGTCCGCTACGAGCGCGATGGCGTCGTGGAGACGTTCACGGACCTCACGCTGCCTCACCGGGCGTTTGACGGGCACATCCGCGCGGGGACGGTCGCGGGTCAACCCGCGACGCAGACTCCGACGTACCAGGCAGCCCGCAACGCCACGCCGGCGAACGCGCGAGCACTCCTGGAGTTCAGCCCGATCACGCTCGCCTATGGCGGTTGGGACGCGACACGGAAGTCGCGTCAGGGCCGATGGCGCAGCGCCCTCGTCGGCGAGATCATCGGCGTCCTTGCCGACCAAGGGCTCGACCAGCGTTCGCAGCCGATGCGTGGCGGCGCGCGGGTCGATCCCGTGGCGATGCAGGTCCAGCTGGGCAAGGCAGCGATGATGGCCATCGCGGACGCTCAGCGGGGCGAACTCAGCGCCAAGTTGTACGAGAAGATCGCCAAGGCCGCGAGAACCGCTGATGAGAAGTCAGCCGCACCGACCTCGGCGTCAACGCTGGGACTCGGGGGCATTCCGCCGACACTCGAGCAGCTCGCCGGGGTGGCATGCACGCGGATCGTGCGCACACATGTGCTCTCTCTCGCGACGCTCCGCCAGATCCGGTTCGGCGCTTCGCCGGAGGGGGACGCGTCGTGCCGGGCCCTCCTTGCTGCATTGGCGTTGAACGGGCTCGCGCGGAGCGACTCCGAGCTGTGTCTTCGAGCGAACTGCGATCTCGTCGAGGCCGGCGCGACGCAGGTGAGGATCGACAGGCGCGGCGGCTCGACCGAGGCGCTCCAGCCGCTCGACCCCGATGCGGCCGATGACCTGCTTGCGGCCGCGATCTCGGCCGCCGAACAGGATGCGGGGATCCAATGGCGCGGCCAGGTGTTCGCGGTCGATGGGGACCCGGATGTCATCGCATCCGCGGACGATTCCGCGGACGAGGGGTGAGTCGTGTCCTTTGCGATCGTGGCCGAATTCCCGCTCGGCACGTACCGGGGACGGCGGCCGGACGGCAGCGTTGACGCCATGCCTTCGCCGGCACGGTTGCACGCAGCATTGCTGAGCGCAGCGGCGCAGGGTGCCCGCTCGGAGGCCGCGGGAGGGCAACTTCGGCCCAACCCGATCGACGCGACGGCGCTCCGGTGGCTCGAGGCGCACCCGCCCGACGCGATCGGCGTGCCGGGTACCATGAGGAATGCGGCGGTGGCGGAGGCATTCCGCGCGGAAGGCTTCTTCGGCGTCCGAGAAAGGCGTCGGACCGAGGCCAAGCGCGCCGACACGCTTGGCTCGATGGCCCTGGCGGCGCCCATCGCCTGGGTGTGGGACGCTGACCCGCCTCCTGACATCCTCGAGGCGATCTCGGCCCTGTGCGCGGACGTCTCGCACCTCGGAACGGCCGAGTCTCCGGTCCACCTCCGCGTGGGCGAGCCCGACATCACGCATCGTCTCGATTCCGACGCGTCGCTCTTCAGCGGCACAGGGATCGAGCTGGACGTGCCGCGTCCGGGTCGGACGTCTGCGCTCGAGCGGGCACACGAGCGTTCGATCGGATCCGTTCCCGCACTCCGATTCGATCGCGTGGGACAGGCGGAGTCGGCCGTGGTGGCGCCCGTCGACCGCACCTCTCTCGCACGCGCCCGATACGCCCCCGTCTCCATCCCAGCCCCCGACGCTCCGTGGCCGACGGTCGTGCTCCTGCCAGTCGATCGGACGATCGACCCGGAGTGGCGCGTCGCGTGGTGCGTGGCGCTCCACCGCGCGCTCGTGAGCGTGATCGGCGACGGCGCCCCTCCGCTCGTCACCGGCCAGTACGACCAGGGCGTCCCGCGGCCAGCGAACCGCTTGGCGATCCAGTACGTGTCAGGTGACATCCCGGCGGCACCCGAGAGCGTAACGGTCGGAGCCCTCGCGCTCCTCGTGCCGGAGGACGCCGACCCGGCCGATCTCACCGTCATTGACCGTGCCCTTCGCTCCCTGCGCGAAGTCCGCCGTGGTTCGAGTGGACTTCTTCGGCTAGACCCTAGTGCCATGCGCTCCGTGCCCGGCGGATCGTTCTGGGCGCCCGTGGCGCCCGGTCACACACGGATCTTCGTCACCGAGCCTGCGGCGATCCCGGAGTCGCGCCCGCTGCGCGGGCGGTCGTGGACGGTCGGCGACGCCGCACTGCTGTCTCTGGCCCTCACCCAGCGGGACCGGTTTCCGCGCAGCCGCGACCGCTCGCAGTGGTACGCCGCGCTCGCGGACGCGGCCCGCCTCGCTGGCGCCGAGGTCCTGGGGGCCAGGAAGCTTCATACGCCGTTGGTCCAGATGTATGCGCACCACACGAGACCCGAGAGCGCGGTCCAGCCATATCGCGCCGTGCTCCGCGTGGGAAGCCTTGCCGGCGACGGGACGTTGCTGGCGATCGGGCAGACCCGACACCTGGGTGGGGGTCTGCTCGTTCCCGTGGATGTCCAGACCGACCTCGTGGAGACGGTCCGCGCCCCGGGGCTCTCGTCATGACGCTGACCATCGCGGACTTCCCGAAGTTCTTCGCAGACCTGCATCAAGCCCGCCAGCCGTTCGTATGGCAGGAACGCCTGCTGGCCGACGTCGCGGAGCGAGGCCGATGGCCCGACCGGATCATCGCGCCGACCGGTGCCGGCAAGACCGCGGTGCTCGATGTACACGTCTTCGCGGTTGCCCTCATGGCCGCGGGAACTGGGCCACGCGTGCCCCGCCGGCTCTCGCTCGTCGTCGACCGACGCGCGCTCGTCGACAGCCAGCACGACCTCGCCCGCTCCATGAATGACACGCTGCGACGCGCCGTGGCCGCCGGCGACGGGGTGCTCGCCGAGGCGGGGCGCGCCCTCCTGAGCCTCCACACGTCCGGCGGTGTTGGTCAGGATCCGGTCGTGGTCGCGCTACTCCGAGGTGGTGCACCGGCCGGCCGGAGATGGGTCGACGACCCGGCCGCTCCCGCGATCATCTGCGCGACTCCGGACATGTGGGGGAGTCGCCTTCTCTTCCGCGGATACGGATCGTCCAGGCTCGCTCGTCCGCGCGAGGCGGGCCTTCTCGCCTATGACTCGGTCGTCGTGGTCGACGAGGCCCACCTGGCGCGTCAGCTGGTCGCCACGGCCCGGCGGATCGATGCCCTCGAGTCGATGGCGACGACGCTACCCAGAGCACCTCGGATCCAGGTCGTCGAGGCGACGGCGACCCCGGGTGGCGATCCCACCGCCCACTCGGTCGGAGTCTCGGAGCTCGACCTGGACCTCGCCAGCCCCGCCGGTGCAGTCCTGGCGCGCCGTCTCCGCACACCCAAGCCGCTCCGGCTCGTCCCGTCGCCTGATTGGCCGGGCGGATCGGCGTCGGCGAAGCGGGGTCTGGCCAGGACGATGGCCGACGAGACGGTCGATCTCCGTGAGCGACACGGCGCGACGATCGCCTGTGTCACCAATCGGGTGGGAACGGCGCTCCTCGTCGCGGCGGACCTCAGAGGTCGTGGGTTGACTGTCGAGCTTCTCGTCGGGCGCCTGCGACCTCACGACCTGTGGCGCCTGCGGGAGCGCCGGCCGTGCCTCCTCACAACCGACGGCGACCCGGACGTCGATGTCGTCGTGGCGACCCAGACCATCGAGGTCGGGATCGACGCCGACTTCGCCGCGATGGTGACCGAGCTTGCCGCGGGCACGGCGATCGCGCAGCGGGCGGGACGAGTGAATCGAATCGGTCGAAGGGAGGTGGCGGAGATCCGGATCGTCGTGCCGGATGCCGGTGTTCCAGCGAAGGGGACGGAACCGTATTCTGCCGGCGACTCTGCGGACGCTCTCGCGTGGCTGAAGGAACGCTCGTCCGCGCCCGACGGGCTGGCGCCTTGGGCGGTCTCGTCGTCGCCACCTCCGGGCGCGCGGTTGCCCCGCTTGGTGCTCGGCAGGCCCGAGCCATGGGATGCGGCGCTCCTGGCTCGCACTTCGGACGACCTCAACGAGGATCCGGATCTGGACCTCTGGCTCTCGGATGACCTCGAGCCTGACACTGACGTGTCGGTCGTCGTCCGCGCTGGCCTGCCGTCGGATGAGATCGATGCGGTGACGCTCATCCGCGCCACGCCTCCGCAGGCCGCCGAGTGCTTCCCGGTCAGCGTCAGCACGCTCCGGGCGATCCTCACCGCAACGCCGGGCCAACGCAGATTCGTCTGGCGGGGCGACGACGTCGCGCCACCAGACGACGCGGGCTCGCTCCGACCTGGCGACATCGTGATCGCTGATACCGGCGTCTCGTGGTTTGCGAGCGGTGTGGTCGAGGCTGACGGCACCGAGCCGGCATCGGACGTGCTCGAGGACGC
Organism: Chloroflexota bacterium; assembly: GCA_021812735.1. The sequence continues at coordinate 6,176 of JAKAMV010000310.1, forward strand.
GCTCGACGCGGGCTCCGCACTCGTCCGGATCGGGTCCGGTACGCCGCTGGACGTCGCAACCGGTGGGCGCGCCGGCCGGGATCTCCTCCCGGAGCTGCTGTCCACACGGGGCTCGTTCGAGACGGAGAGCAGGGCATGCCACGTCGCGATGGCAGCCGTCATCGACGAATTCCGTGTTTCCCACGTGCTGACCGATGATCCGCTTGACCGGCGACTGGCCGCGCTCACCCGTCTGCTCAATGGCCGTCTTGCTGATGTCGAGGTCACCACCGGCCGACCCGTGGACGGGGAGCCGCCAGCATGGCTCGTGATCTCGGACGTCCGCCGGAACCTCGGGGACGAAGCCGCCCGGCAGACGTGGAGCGTCAGCGGTGGGACGGTGTCCCTCGACGATCACCAGCGGGCCGTGTCGCAGCGTGCGCAGGAGATCTCCGTTCGGCTCGCGCTCGGCGGAGAGGTGACGTTGGCCCTCGCCCAGGCGGGCGTCCTGCACGATGAAGGCAAGCGTGACCGGCGGTTCCAGCTGATGTTGCACGCGCCGGCCGACGCATCGGGACTGGTCGCCGGGACGGAGACCCTCGCGAAGAGCGGGATGCGCGTGCCCGCGCAGTTCCGGGCCGCGCAGGCCGCGTCCGGTCTCCCGACCGGCTGGCGGCACGAGCAGGTCTCGGCGGTCGCCGCCGCCGGGCGGCTCGATGGAGCCGGCGACGTTGCAGCGAATCTCGTGATCCGCCTCGTGGGTACGAGCCACGGTCATGGGCGGCCCGACTTCCCGCACACGACACCCGCCCTGTTCGACGGCCCATCCGATCTCCTGGAACGCAGCTCGAGCCTGCATGACGACGGCGGGTGGGACGCGCTGTTCGAGGCGACGCATCGCGCCCATGGCGTCTGGGGCTGCGCCTACCTGGAGTCGATCCTGCGGGCGGCCGACGTGCAGGTGTCACGCGAGGGGGGTTGAACATGCTCCAACTGCCGGGCGACGTCCATGTCGCCTTCACGCACTTGGCGGCGCTCGGGCTCGGCTCGATCCTCGAGGATGCTGGCTGCCGAGGTGTCGGGATCCACTGGACGGGATCCCTCGACGCGCGGCCCCTCCTGACCGCTCCGGGCCTCGACTGGGATGTCGCCGCGCGCTCTGTCCGAGAGCACGCCGTCGCCCACGCGGCACCTGACGACTGGACGGCCGCCACGGTCGGCGGAGTGGCCGGTGGGGCCGGGCTGATGAGCCCCCGGATCAAGCCGCCTACCGACGAGGACGGGTGGGTCGCGCTGGTCGAGGAACGGCGCTCCGTGATCGATCGCCAGATGCGTTCGCGCCATCTGCTCGACCTTGCTCTGATCGGCGCGCTGGGCGAACCCGCGTATTGGCGAGTGGACACCGAAGGCGTCCGTCGCCCGGACGAGGGTGCGAGCCGGTGGGAACTGAAGACACGCAATCGCGGCGAGGACTTCGTCGCGCACCGGTTGCGCAGGCTCGCGATCATCGTCGCGGCGCGGGACCCGCGGTCGGTTCGCGACGGACTCACCGGCGACTGTGTCGTGGATGAACTCGGCAAGGATGCCGTGGACGGCCGAACCGCCACCGGGCTCGCCGGGTTGGGGCCGGTGGACAACGCTCTGGCCTGGTGCGCTCTCTGGGGCATCAGCGCGTTTGCGGTGACCCCTCAGGTCGTCCGAGGTTCGAGGACTGCTGGCCACCTGCCTCGTCGACGGGGTGGCGCGGGGCGTCGCGAGGAGTGCTTCTATCTACCGATCCCGTCGCGACCGATCAGCCTCCCGCGCTTCCGCCACATCGCCTCCAGCGCGTCACTGCAGAACGTCCTGGAGGCCGACCTCGATGCCGACGCGGCCCACCTCAACGCAGACTCGGGCCGCTCGTGGCTGCTGGCTCGCCACATAGGCGCGGTCGTCCGCTTCCCGATCGGAGTGTTCGGGAGCGCGAGTGCGCCCGAGCGGCGGGCCCTGATCGGCACCGTCATCCGGCTGCGGCCATGACGCAGGTCGCCAGCGCGGACCACGGAAGCCAGGACCCGGTCCCCATCAGCCTCGTCGCGCATCACGTCTTCTGCCCGCGCCGCGCGTGGCTCGAGGCTGCCGGCGAGCGGACCGACACGTACCAGATGGCAGTCGGGGTCGAGGCCCACGAGGCCACCGACGATCCGTCGACCGGCCGCCCCACGAACCTCCGTTCCGTGGAGGTCCTTGACACCGAGGTGGGGATCACCGGGCGGTGCGACACCGTCGAGGTCGCGGGAGACGGCGGCCTCACCGTCGTCGAGTACAAGGCCGCGCCGGTCCGGCGCGAGCCATCGATCACGCCGCCGATGATCATTCAGCTCGCGCTCCAGGTCGGTGCCCTCCGCTCGATGGGCCATGTCGTCCGAGGTCAGGCCGTCTACTTCACGAATCACCGCGTCCGAGTGACCGTGGACCTTACCGAGTCCGACTTCGCCCGAGCCCGGGTGGCCGTCGCGGAGACCGTCGCGACGGTCGAGGGGTCGGACGCACCTGTGCCTCTCGAAGATGACGCGCGGTGCAGTTGGTGCTCACACGTGGCGGTGTGCCTCCCGGACGAGCGTGCCGGAGCCGAGGTTCACCGGCGCATCGTTGTCGCCGACCCGGACTCGCAGGTCATCCACTTGGCAACACCTGGCGCCCGCGCGTCCGTCCGAGCTGGTCGGCTCCTCGTCAGCTCGCGAGGAGATGAGATCGCGTCGGTGCCCCTGGAACGGATCCAGGGGGTCGTTGTCCACGGGAACGTGGATCTCACGGGTGGGCTCATCCGGGAGTTGCTCTGGCGGTCCCTGACGGTCGTCTGGGTCACGGGCACCGGTCGTGTCGTGGGCTGGTCCGTTCCCGGATCGGGTCCGAACGGGGCCGAGCGCGTGCGACAACACCTCGCGTCGGCGAATGGACGGCTGGACCTTGCCAGGGAGTTCGTGAGCGCGAAGATCGCGAACCAGGCGACGATGCTGCGTCGCAACGGCCACGCGCCCGGCGCGGTCGAGGCCATGAGGATCCTGCAGCGCAATGCTGGCGCGACGCGGTCCCTGACGGCGTTGTTGGGGGTGGAGGGTGACGCTGCCGCCCGGTACTTCCTCGGCTTCGAGTCGATGCTCGCCGAGAGGGTGCGGTCGGCCGGGCTGATCTTCCGCGGCCGTTCTGGACGGCCCGCTCGCGACCCAATCAACGCATGCCTCAACTACGCCTACGCCCTGCTCCTTGCAGATGTCGTTCGCGCGGTCGTGGCGTGCGGTCTCGATCCGCACGCCGGGTTCCTGCACAGCAGCGTGCGCAACAAGCCGGCCCTCGCACTGGACCTTTGCGAAGAGTTCCGCGCGCCCGTTGCCGACTCCGTCGTCATCGGCGCGTTCAACAACGGTGAGCTCAGCCCGAGAGACTTCTCCGATGCCCTGGGGTCCACGCGACTGCGCGAAGAAGGTCGTCGGGCGCTGATCGCCGCCTACGAACGACGCGTCGGTTCCGAATTCCGTCAC
>JAKAMV010000004.1 GCA_021812735.1 Chloroflexota bacterium
GTGAGCACGATCACGTCGCCGCGGCCGATGTGGCGGCGGCCCCACGAGTAGGCGATGAGGTTCAGGCTCTCGGTGGCGTTGCGCGTCCAGACGATCGTGTGCGGGTCGGACACGCCGATCAGCCGGGCGACCTTCACGCGGGCGCCCTCGTACGCGGCGGTAGCGCGCTCGGAGAGCGCGTAGATGCCGCGGTGCACGTTCGCGTTGTCGTGCCGGTAGTAGTCGTCCATCGCGCGGATGACCGACGTCGGCTTCTGTGAGGTGGCGGCCGAGTCGAGGTAGACCAGCGGGCGCCCGCGCACTTCCTGGTCCAGGATCGGGAAGTCGGCCCGGAGTGCGTCCGGCTCGAGCGGGGCGGCGACCGGGCGCGTCTGGGTGGTCATCGAGGTCCCCTAGCGGCCGGCGGCTGCGGCTTCGGGCTCCTTCGGGACCGCCAAGTCGTCGTCGGACGTCCCGGCGTCGAGGCCGGCCTCGCGCAGGATCGGGCCGTAGCCCTCCTCCTCAAGGCGGAGCGCTAGGTCCTTGCCGCCGCTGGTCACGATGCGGCCTGCGGCCAGCACGTGCACCACGTCGGGCTGGATGTAGTTGAGCAGCCGCTGGTAGTGCGTGATGAGCAGCACCCCCATGTCGGGGTTGAGCTGCGCGTTCACGCCCTCGGCCACGATCCGCAGCGCGTCGATGTCGAGCCCCGAGTCCGTCTCGTCGAGGATCGCGAACTCCGGCTCCAGCATCGCCATCTGGAGCATCTCGAGGCGCTTCTTCTCGCCGCCCGAGAAGCCGTCGTTGACGTACCGGGTGGCGAAGCTGTCCTCCATCCGCAGGAGCGCCATCTTGGCGCGCATCTTCTTGCGGAAGTCGAGCATCGAGACGCCGCCGCGCATTGGGTCGGTGGGGTCGACGGCGGGGTTCTTGTCGATGCCCTGGAGGCGGGCGTTGAGCGCCGAGCGGATGAAGCTCGCGACGCTCAGGCCCGGGATGGCCGTCGGGTACTGGAACGCGAGGAACAGGCCCAGGCGGGCGCGCTTGTCGGCCGACAGGCCGAGCAGGTTGCGGCCCTTCCAGAGCACCTCGCCGCCCTTGACCAGGTACGCCGGGTGGCCCATCAGCGCGTACGACAGGGTGGTCTTGCCCGAGCCGTTGGGACCCATGATCGCGTGGGTCTCGCCCTTCCGGATCGTCAGGTTGATCCCCTGGAGAATCTCGCGCTCCGGGTTGGCCGCCGGGGCGACCCGGAGGTCACGGATGACGATCTCGCGGTCGGTCGCATCGGTCACGGAAGTGTGCTCCTGGTGGTTCGCGGGCGCCGGGGGCGTGGCGTGGGCGGAGGGAGTGGTGTCGTCCTCGACCTACGCGAGTCCAGCCTGGGACGTGGCCGGCTCGCGCGGGTCGAGGACGATGCGGCGGACTGGGACGAGGTCCGCCAGGGTGAGGGAATCTAGGGTGCCCGTGATGGCGTCGCGCACCTTCACCCAGAGCAGGTTCACGGTGCACCGCGCCGAGCGGGCGCAAGCGGCGTGGTCAGGGTCGTCCGACGCGCAGAACATCGGGGCGATCGGCCCCTCCAGCGCGCGGAGCACCTCGCCCATCCGGATCTCGGTGGGCGGGGCGGTCAGCTGGTAGCCGCCGTGGGCGCCGCGGGTGGCGCTGACCAGGCCCGCCTCGCGGAGGCTCGTCACGAGCTGCTCCAGGTAGGCGCGCGGCAGGTCCTCGTCCGCGGCGATCTCGGACAGGCTGGCGGGCCCGTCTCCGTACCGCCGACCGAGCTGCACCATCAGGCGCACACCGTACTCGCCCTTCGTGGAGAAGGCGACGGCGCCGGTGCCGTGGTGCTTGGCGCGGTGGGAGGCGGTGGCGGTCAGGGCTCGAGTCCTCGGTTGGTCTGGCACGACAGGTTGCGAGTGTTCGACAGGTTGCGAGTGTTCGGCTGGACGCCCCGGGCCCGGTCTCGCGCGGTCAGCGGGCCTGGCCCGGAAGCGACTCCCCGACCAGTCGGAGTTCCCCGGGGGGACGCCCGCGGCGAGAGGGCCGCCGCGCCGGGGAATTCCGACCATTCGGGTCGGGATTGAGTCTATATCCGTGCCCGCGAGGTCGTCAACGAGGGGGCGGGGGTAGTAGTTAGAGGGTCTGGAAGTTGCCGCTCGACTCCGTCCGCTAACGTGGGGGGAATGACCGAGAGCCTCAATACCAGCATCGACGAGATGCGGCGCCGTGAGGCCCACAACCACCCAGCTCTGCGGTTCGGCGTCCCGGCACTGAATGCTGCTCGGAAGCTCGCCGAGTCGGAGTCGTCCGAACTCTTCGACCTCGCGATTGGCAGCCTCGCCACAGATCCCAAAGGCCTCCTCGAACTATCCCACGCACTCGCCTTGTGGACGGAGGTGATGGCCAGACTTGTCGTCTCGGGCCCCGGCTCGATCGTGGCAGGAGCGGAGGTGCCTGGGGTTCAACGGCCAACCGACCCGGCGAACCATGCGATCGTCGCTGCCGAGGTGGACGCCTTGACGTTCTTCTCGATTGGCGACCTAGTCCTGGAGGCGTACGCGCGGGCGGAACTCGCGCGGCGGGGTGACAGAGGGCGAAGCTGGCCCGTGCTGATGCGGCTCGTCGATGCTGGGCCTGCCACGCGGATACGCGACGCTGCGAGAAGACTCGACGTGAGCCTTAGGCTCGGGCGTACCCGCTTGGTTGCGCACCCCCTCCCAGCGCATTGGAACTTCACGATCTGGTGGGTCGATGGATCTGTTCTCGTCAGCAGACAGGCTGCTGAGCAACGCCCCAGCGGCCACTTGGTGAACATCAACGATCAGCTCGACGATCCATGGCAGTCCGACGAGTCGATGGCGATGCTCCGCCACGTGCTGAGCCACGCAGACAAGTTGGACAAGGCAAATCGGGATCAGCTGGTGAGCGTCGTCGACGATCTTGGGTTCGTGCCGCCGACGTACGCGTTCATGGTCGCGGACGTTCTGGCACTTGTAAGGGGACTCAGGAGTTCTGTCGCTGCTCCGCCAGCCAACCCGTAGACGCGAGACGGATCTCGCCCAGCGGAGCACCAGGAGCGACGACGTGGCCCCGCGTGGGGGGCATCGTCGAATGGGGAGACCTCAGACGATACGTTCTATAATCCGGCGCTCCCTATTGACAGGGGGGATAAGAGAGCTACGATCGACTGCAGTGGATAGCGGTTTCCGCTATCGGCGCCGAGGTCCCTTGGGCCTTGGCGCTTTTAGTTTCCCGTCATCTGGCCTGACGAGGCGACCACTGCTCTGTGCTCCAAGACTGCTTCGCGGAGATCCGAATCCGGGAACACCTTGATGCCGAACTTCCCCATTCGCCCGTCACCACGGCAGTACGTGTGCCGCCCGAAGATCCCCCACCTCCCGGGCGAAGTCTCGCACCCGTCGCGCACCCATTCGTAGATGTCGCGCGAAAGCATGTCTGCGAGTTCCATCGGATCAGAACCCTGCTTGGGGGTGAAGCGCAGCCCCGTCTCAAGCCACTGCCGGAATGCGGAGTCAGCGACCCACTGGGTGCCGTTGAGGAGAATGTCGACGAAATCGCGCTGGTGTTCCGCGTCTTCCCGCGGGCCTTGGCTCTCGAACGTGACCCGAGCCAGCGTCCGGTCCGCGCTCGTGCTCGCCAGGTAGTCCACGTACCGCTCGAGCAGCATCTGGATCGAGACGGAGTAGACGTCGGTGGGCAGATAAGGGTCGATACCCGTCTCTGCGAACTCTCGCCGAAAAGCGGCCTTCCGAATCCCGACGCCGAAGCACGTGAAGGCCGAACCTTCGACGAGTTGGTCGAGGGCGGCATCGAACTCAGCTTGGCGCTGAGCGTCGCCGCCGAAGTTGAAGATGCCGTCTCGCTGTCGCATCTTGGGTTCGTGGAACGTGAGATCAGCCCGGCCGAAGAACTCGACCTTCAGCTCGTCGGCTCGGCGCCGGTAGTCGTCCGCGGCCGCCCCACGCATCGAGACGCCGGCGAGGGCGAAGAAGGACCATGTCTCATCGTTCGCGATCCCCGACTTGCCCGACTCGTCGAGGAAGAGGTGGTGTCGCTGATCGTCGCTCGCCTGGCGTATCGGGCCACCCTTGAACCGTTTGCGTGGCTCAATCCGCCCCTCTGCCCGAAGCAGCTCGCTATGCTCCGCTTCCGCCACCGTCGCCAGCAGGGTCCGGAGCCCATCGGAGTCGAAATCGGCTCGGTCCAGAAGGACCCGCAGCGCATGGCCAAGTCGCCCGGCTTCGGCCAGAAGTTGCGCACGGCGTCTCGACAGCCGTCTGCCTTCCGAATCGCCGATCGGCTGTTCAGGCGGCTGTTGCCCGGCAGGCTGCGTGATCGGTATCCCCCGGTTTCGCCAGCGAGAAGTGGGCCTAGATTAGCGCTCGCGCATTGAGATCAGCGCATCGTGCGTGCACGGGGCTGATCTGCGACAGTCCCCAGCCGCTCCCACCACATGGGGTGCGGCACCACCAGCCCCTTCTTGATGCGCCGGCAGTAGTTCTCGGACAGCCCCGTCGCCTCCACCAGCTCGCGCACCGGCACATCCGCGAGCCGGGGCAGGACGTCCCGCCCGAAGGCGTCCGGGTCCTTGGGCCACTTGTGCCCCCGCTGCCAGTCGCGCGCCTCGGCGACCCTGTCCGATGCCGCCACCCGCAGGCGGCCCCGCCCCTCTTCGGTGAGCGCAGCCGCCCCCTCGGCATGGCGCCGCCGGAGCACCTCGGTCCCTGCGGCAACGAATGCGCCCAGCCCGTGCGCCCGGGCCGCTTCCTCGCATGCATCAGAGCATGTGCCCCTACCGCCCCGGGTCGGTGACCCGCACTCCACGCACGATCGGCGGGCGGATACCCGGGGCGCATTGCCGCCCCGGAACGCACCGCCCCGCCCCGCGCTTCGATTCCGCCCGTTGATCGGGGTGGGCGCCTTGCGGCGCCACGACGGTGCCCGGGCCGGTGGGGGCGCATCCACCGATCCCCGCTCGAGCATGCGGGCCACGTCCTCGGCGACGCGGCCGACGGCAAAGCCCCACTGCGGGACCGATTGCGCGAGATCACGGGCCAGCGTCGGCGTGATCCGACACACCTCTTGCCGGGTCTCGTGGAAGTCCGACGCGGCGAAGATGCGCCGCGCGACCAGATCGAGCACGTGCCGGTCAACCTCGGGCCGGACGGGCTCCATCAGGTCGGCCGCCAGGGAGTCCCGGTTGAGCTGGTCCGCGTGCAGGACCCCGAGCCCAGGGTCGAGCCCGACCACCCGTGCGGCAATCGACGCCTCCCCCTCGAGCAGGGCGTAGAGGTAGTTCAGGAGGGCGTTCGCCGGGTTCGCGGCGAGCCGCGGACCCCCGGTCAGCGGCGAGCTCCTCGCCCCGAACGTCCGCCAGTGGGCCGGCACCCTCGCCTCGTCGCGGCGCGCCCAGCGCAGGGGGAGGGCAGACCACGCCGACCAGTAGGCGGCCGCAGCCGCGGCCTCCGTGACCCGCACCTCATCTCGTGAGGTCGCGACGCGAAGCCGAGCCTGTGCGCCGTCGATCGCATCGGGGACCCACGCCTCGACCGGGACGAGGCGCCCGAGCTCGTGGAGGGTGCCGGCCTGCCCGGCGAGCTTGCTGGTGATCAGCTCACGCGCGATTCCATTGCCCAGCGGGGTGTTCAGCGCCACCGCCTGGGCCCGCCGGAGCGGCGGCCGGTCGGTGCCCAGCGGCCCGAATGCTGCGAGGACCCGACCGTCCTCGTCGAGTTGGAGGTACCCCGCCCCGACATCAGCCAGCCAGCGGATTGCGTCGAAGCTGATCGCGCCGGTGTGCCCCAGCACGACGAGCCGGCGCAGGCCGCCCGTGGCGCGGTGGACGATCGCCTCCCGGCGGTCGCGACCGATCCCGTCGGCTACTCGGAGCTGGCCGCGCCAGACGCGGACCGAGAGGCCGTAGCCCGAAAGGGTGAGGACCCCGTGTGGGGGTGTGAGGTCGGCTGGCCAGGCGGCCAGCGAATCGATAGCCTCAGGGCGCATGCGGACTTAACCTCCGTGTGCCATGCCCCCGGGCTGTTAGCGCAGCCGCGGGGGCGCTTCAGTTGTCGCTCGAATTGTCCTCCCCCAAGCCTCCGACGTCACTACCTCCGGAGCGGGTCACCTCCGCAAGCGCCATCCTGAGGTCGAGGCACGATCCGTCCATAACCGGGGCCCGCGGCCCCTCGAGGGCGAGGAAGCCGGGGTCCGTCAACCACTCCGCGACGCGCAACATGCCTGGGGCCGCTCTGGCTGCCGCCCACTCGACGCGGGCCCGGGCGAACGCGTCGCCGTCGAGCCGGTCGAAGGCCACGCGCGGGTCCGCCATGGCGAGCAGCACCTCGAGCACCCCCTCCGGGCCGAGCGACGCCGCTCCATCGGACGAGCTCGACCCCGGCGGCTCCATGACTGCCCGCAAGGCGATGAGGAGCTCCTCGTTCGAGGCTTGGGCCCTGTATGCGAAGTCGGCCTCGAAGAGATCGGCAACACCTCTACGGAGCCTCTTCACCGCGCGGTCCTCCCTGCCCGGTTCCGCGAGGTGACCGACGACAAGGACGGCATCGCGCTCGGCCGCGGCGCGTGACGAGTGCCGGGGACCCTTGGCCCATGTCGCCAGGGCGCGGCGGACCTGCGGGAGCGGCACGGTGGCATCGTCCCCGCGAAGCCAGACCCAGACGGGGAGGTCGCATAGCCGCGCGTGCCGCGTGTAGGCCGACCGGCTGTGCAGCCACAGCAGCAGGCGCCAGAGTGTGAGCTGCGAGTCGGACCACGCGCGCTGGGCGCGACCCTGCCCGCGCCCCAGGCCGCGGCCGAGCGCCGGCCGGTCCATGAGTCCCGCGGCGACCCACCGCCGGAGCATCCGCTCGCTGGCGTCGTAGCCCCAGTCCGCCGCGTGGCGGATGAGGTCGGCAGCCGTGTGTCTGCCGGCCGGCATTACAAGTGACCGCGCATCTGCGACCGATTCTTACATGTGACCGCGCGGCTAGGAGGCTCCTGGAACCGGTTCCGGGCGCATGTTTCGTCCATGGCACATCGAGCCCGCCGACCACCCGACCCCGCCGCCCGCGAGCGCGCCCTCGACGCGCTGGCGCTGTCGCGGCGCACGGGGGTCTCGCTCACGCGGGCCGCCCGCCTGACAGACACCACGCGCCGCACGGTCCTGCGCCACGCGGGGCGCGGCTTCCGCCGCGAGGGGCGCCGCTGGGCGCCCCGGGCGTTCGACCGCATCCCGCGCGAGATGACCGCGCTCACGCCGCGCGGACCGGAGCTCGTCGTCGTGCGCGACTCCCGGACCGCCTCGCTCCTGGCAGAGCACGCCAACGCGGTCCGCCACTATCTCCACACCGGCGATGACGAGCGCCTCCGGGAGCTGCGCCGCCGCATGTTCCACCTCGGTGGCCGCACGGTCGTCTTGGTCGCCGACGAGGAGCTCATCGACCGGCTCGCCGCCGGCGGCGAGCTCCACTACGAACTGTACGCTCGATGAGCACCAAGTCCACCCTCCGGGCGGCAGCGAACGAGGAGGTGCGGGCGCAACGACTCCCCGAGGGCGCCCGTTGCGCGATCTGCCGCACCGACCGCTCGCTCGTTCTGGTCGGCCCTTCTATCCGCTGCTACGCGCACCGCCGCTCGACCGTCCGGGCGGTCGAGGCACATCACCTCGCTGGTGCAGCCAACCTGCCGGGGTTGGTGGCGCCGTACGCGGCCAACGCTCACCGGGAGTTCCACGACTGGGAACGCGCGCTCGGGCTCGACGAACTGCCGCCCGCCGGCGGCGAGCCCTTGCTCCTGCTCGCCCACGTGCTCAAGGGCATCGGGCTGCTCGTGCTCCAGCTCTCCCACTGGCTCGCCGCGTACCTCGCGGCCCGCGAGCAGGGCGGGGACGGGCCCGAGTTCCCGCTCGTCCCGTGACCCGTCGCCCTCGATCGGGAGGCGACTACCGCGGCCCGATCGCCGTCCGGGCGCACGTGCCGTCCGCCCGCCGCCGCCAGCCCCCGTCCTCGCTCGGCAGGCCCGGGCTTGTGCTCGTGCTCGACACCGAGACCACGACCGACCCATCGCAGCGGCTCCTGTTCGGCTCGTACCGCGTCCTCCGGGCCCGAACGGGCAAGCTCATCGAGGAGGGGCTGTTCTACGCGCACGACCTGCCGTCGGGCGATCTCGCCACGCTCGAGCGCTACGTCGCCGAGCACGCCGACGACGACGGCGGACAGCTCCGACTCCTGTCCCGTGCCGAGTTCGTCGAGGAGGTGCTCTGGAGGGTCGGCCACCAGGCGCGGGCGCGGATTGTCGGCTTCAACCTGCCGTTCGACCTGAGCCGCCTCGCCGTCCACGTCGCCCCCGCCCGCGGCATGGGCGGTGGCTTCTCGCTGCGGCTCTGGGAGTGGCGGGACCCGGCGGGCCGCCGGCTGCTCGACCGGTGGCGGCCGACGATCCGGGTCAAGACGATCGACGCGCGGCGCCAGCTCATCAGCTTCGGCACCCCGGGCTCCCTCGACCCGGAGCACCGCGTCGGCCGCGGCTACCGGGGGCGGTTCCTGGACCTCCGGGCGCTCGCCTACGCGCTGACCGATCGGGGCCACTCGCTCGCGTCGGCGGCGCGGGCCTTCGGCGTCGAGCGCGGCAAGGACCGCGTCGAGCGCCACGGGGTCGTGAGCGAGGCGTACATCGACTACAACCGCCAGGACGTGCGCCTGACCTTCGAGCTTCATCAGGCGCTCATGGCCGAGTGGGCGAGGCACCCGGTCGAGCTCGACCCGGAGCGGGCGTTCTCGCCCGCCGCGGTGGGCAAGGCGTACCTGCGCGCGATGGGGGTCCGCCCGCCGATGGATCGCCCCAACCACGTCCCCGATGAGGTCTTGGGACGGTCCATGGCCGCCTACTACGGCGGGCGGGCGGAGTGCCGGGTCCGGCGGGTGCCGCTCCCGGTCCGCTATGTCGACTTCACCTCGATGTACCCGAGCGTGTTCGGGCTCGAGGGCCTGTGGCGCTGGGTCGTGTGCGACCACTTCGAGGTCGAGGACGCGACCGGGGACGCCCGGGCCTACCTCGCGTCCGCCACCCGCGAGGGGCTCCACGACCCGGCCGCATGGCCGCCGCTCGCCGGGGTCGTCTGCCGGGTGCGCCCGGCGGGCGAGCTGCTCCCGGTCCGCGCTCGCTACGGGGCGGACCCCGACGGCGGCGCGGGCAACCCCGCCTGGACGATCGGGCTCAACCGCCTCCACGCGCCGGTCGAGCTCTGGTACACGCTCGCCGACCTCGTCGCGGCCAAGCTCCTCGGCGGCCGGGCGCCCGTGGTGCTCGAGGCCGTCCGCGTCGTCCCGGTCGGGACCGCCGAGAGGCTGCGCCCGGTGCGGCTCCGCGGGGCCGTCCGCGTCGACCCGCGACGCGACGACCTGTTCCGCCGCGTGATCGAGGAGCGCCAGAGGATCAAGCGGGACCCCTCGATCCCGGCCCACGAGCGTGACCGGCTCGAGCACTTCCTCAAGGTGTTCGCCAACGCCGCCAGCTACGGCGTGTTCGCCGAGGTCCGCCAGCTCGACCGGCCGGGCGAGGTCACGGGGTTCGGCCTGTGGCCGTTCACAGCCCGCTTGGCAGCGCCCGAGGAGCCGGGCGAGTTCAGCTTCCCGCCGCTCGCCGCGACGGTCACCGGCGGCGGCCGGCTCCTGCTCGCGCTGCTCGAGGCCGACGTCGAGGCGGCCGGCGGCAGCTACGTCGCCTGCGACACCGACTCGCTGCTCATCGTCGCGTCGCCGACGGGCGGGCCCATCGCCATGCCCCACGGCACGCGTCGCGCTACGCGCCGGCACGCGCGTGGCAAAGGGGGCACTCGACCGCAACCGCATGACCATAACGACCATGGCGGACCGTGCATAGCGCCCATGCACGTAGGCATGCCCGTAGTGCCCACCATGCGTATGGATCATGCGCGGAGCGAGGAAATCGACCATGCATGGACCGTGGCACGGACCATACGGGTACGCCCGTAGCCACGCCCGTAGATATGCCCGTTGCATGCACCATGCACATGGCCCATTGCGGCACCACGCCCACGGACCATGTGCACGCGCTCTCGTACGCCCAGGTCGACGCGATCCGGGCTGGCCTCAACCGGCTGAGCCCGTACCGGCGGGACGCGGTCCCCGAACTGCTCAAGCTCGAGCCAGAGAACGGCCCGCCGGCGGGCCATCCCGGTGCCGGCCCGCTCCACGCCGTCGCGCTGAGCGCGAAGCGCTACGCCCTCTACAACCCGAGCCCCGCCGGGCCCGTCATCCGCAAGGCCTCGAACCACGGCCTCGGGCTGTATCGCCGGCCGTTCGCGGATCTCGAGCCCGACGTGGGGCAGGAGGGGCGCGCCTGGCCGGCCTGGGCCGAGGAGGTCTGGCAGCGGGTGATCGCCGAGGCCGAGGGGCGCGACCCGGCCCCCGAGCCCGACTGGTTCGGGCTGCCCGCGGTGAGCCAGATCCACGTCTCGAGCCCACACGTCCTGCGCCCGTTCGCCGCGCTCAACGCGGGCAAGAGCTACGCCGACCAGGTCAAGCCGTTCAACTTCGGCCTGCTCGCCCACCGCGACCCGCTGTGCGCGCTGCCGACCGAGCTCGAGGGCCGCGAGGTCACCCCGGTCGCGCCGTACACGGGCGAGCCGTCCGAGTACCTGGGGCTCCCGTGGGCGAACCGGGTCGACGGGCGGCCCCTGCGCGTGACCACCGGCCGGCCGCGGTCAGGGGAGGTGCGCGTCACGACGTACGGCGACGTTGTCGCCGACTACCGGCTGCACCCCGAGCACAAGAGCGGCGACCCGCGCGGCGGCCCCGGGGTCCGGGGCAGCGTCGGGGTCCTGCCGAGGCTCCACGTCGTCGCGACCGAGGTCCGGCACATCGGCAAGGAGTCCAACCGACTCGAGGAGGTCGAGAACGGGGAACTGTCAGCGGCCGACGAGGTGTACACGGAGTATCGCGACCCATCGGCGGAGTGGGAGCACGAGGTGCTGCCGCGGCTGCGGGAGATGGGCGCCGCGCGAGTGGCGGAGCTCACGGGCACCCCCGAGCGGACGGTTCGCTCGTGGCTGCGCGAGGGGCGGGTGCCTCGGGAGCCGGTGCGGGGACGGCTCGCGGATCTTGCTCGAACACACGCAGCGCCGACCGCGTCCTGAGTCGAACGAGCTCCGCCGGGCGTCCCGCCCTCGGCTGGCCGGTGGGCTTCGTCGTGCCACAGCCGGGATCGACGGGGCGGGCGCGTTGCCGGGGTACAGGCGAGTGTCGTGCTAGCCGCTTATCCGGCGCTTACGCCGCATGTCGATCCATTCGGCCGAGCCGTCCCAGAACGCCGCCGATGCTGGGTCGCGGCCGAGCGCTGTCGCGTGTGCCTCCCAGACGGCCACGAGCGCCTCGGCCATGTCCTCGGGCATCCCGGGTCCAGTCAGGCGGCGCAGGACAGCGACGTGGCGGGCCGTGTAGATGCGCGGAGGGTCGGGTCGGTGGTTCATGGGGTCATGATGTCCGGCGGTGTGCCAGCTAGACCGTCACGACGGCAAGCAAGCCGTTCTATAGTCACAGGCGGCCGACCACCACTACGGACAGAAGTCACGCCGCCGGACGATTCCGCTGGCCCATGGGTCGAGGCCATGGCACCCGGCCGGGTCGAGCGTCGCGCGGTCGCCGCCAGAATCGGTGGTGCCTTGTACGACAGTTCCGATGGGCTCTGCACTCAGGGCTGATCGGCGGGCGCCGGACCGGCAACGTTGAGACTCCAGCCAGGGGCAGTGTCTAGGTTTGAGCGGGGGGCAAGGGCCATAGAACGGACGTTCTATTAGAAGCACCCGACCAGTCGCCGGGCCAAGCACGGATTACGCACGCGAGCGTGTATTGACACCGGCATGCCCGGAGCTGTCCACTATGCGCGATCCCTAGGGATCGGATGGGCCGGTGGCGAAGAGGAAACGCGCCGTTCTGGCAAGCTCGGCATGCAAGGGTTCGATTCCCTTCCGGCCCTCCAAAACCACAGATGTACCGAATTCTTACTAGGAGTTTGGTCGTAGGATCTTGACACGAGAAACGATGCGACCGAAGATCGCCGTTGCCAGAACGGCCTTCGGAGCGATCCGTTGGCATGACCGAGCGGAAGAGCCGGTAGGTCCCAAACATCTAGCTAGATGGGGCCGCCGGCTTTTCTTGTGTCTCCGATCAACCGAGGAGCGCCGCGATCTCCCTGCACGTCCAGACATGGTCTGAGAGCTCCGCAGCCACCGCGCGGGTGCACGGGTAATCGCCTCACAGCACGTCCTCCCGAAGCGGGTTCGCTGTGAGGGCTACCGGATTGGCTAGCCGGTCATCCCCGCCCGCACCTCCGCCACCACGGCGTCGGCGTCGAGGCGGAGGACCGCGGCCACCTCGAGGAACTCCACCAGGTCGAGCCGCCGCTCGCCGCGCTCATACTTGGCGACGAACGACTGCGGGCGGCCGAGGGCCTGGGCGACGTCCGCCTGGGTCATCCCCTGCGCGCGCCGTCCGGCGATGAGCAGCTCGCACATGCGCGCGTACGCGACGGTGAACACGGACCTGGTCATCGCGCCCTGCCAGCCACGGGCCCGACGCTAAGTCCGTTTCGGGATCATCCCAAAATGGGATACTTGGCGAGGAGTCGCGGTCTGGGGGAACAGATGGCACGTTGGAGAGATCGGCCCAGGGCAGGGTCGTGGGCCCGCATCGCCGCCCTCGCCCTCGCCGGCGTGCTGCTCGCGGCGTGCACGCCATCGCTGCCCCCCGAGTCACCGTCTGCAGCGGATCGCACGCACCCCGCGACCGAGGCGCCACCAACCATGGCCCTCCAGGCGGAGCCGAGCACGCCGCCAAGTCTCTTGCCGACCGCCCCAACACCCAGGCCGACACCCTCCGCGATCGCGACGCCCCCTTCGCCGCGTCTCGTCACTACGCCTCGACCTACCGCGACGGGCGACATGTGGGCGCCCACGCCACCGCCGCTCCAGGCGTTCCAGGCGCCCACGTCGGCGACCACCATCCCAACGATCTTCACGACGCCACCCGGCTGGGTTGTCACGATCGGCCAGCAGGCCTCGCCTGGCGCGACCGTGGAGTTCCAGGAGTCCTCCGACCTCGTCACCTGGGACACGCTCGCGACTGTCGTGGCCGACGCGTCGGGCTCGGCAACCTGCACGGTCCGGCCGGTCCGCACCGCGTACTACCGCGCGTACGTCGCCGGCCAGCTCACGGCCCCGGCCCGCGGCGTGGTCGTGCCGACCGGGGAGTGGACCGGCTGGGTGGTGGGCAACGGCCCCTACTCCGGCGTTACGGGCACGTTCACGGTGCCCAACCTCGTGGTGCCCACGCAAGCGCGGACCGTCGTGTCTGAGTGGGTCGGCCTCGACGGGGTGGCGGGCTCCTCGCTCATCCAGGCCGGGGTCTCGGAGGTCACCACGCCCGGCTCCCAGGAGGTGACCTGCCTGGAGGGGTGGGAGATCCTGCCCGACGCACCGACCTACATCGACTGGAACCGGCTGTCGGTCCTCCCCGGCCACCGCGTGACCGCCACCATCTGGCGGGTGTCGGGGACGCAGTGGGGCATCGAGCTCACGGACGGCACGACGGGACAGACCTTCGTCACCACGCAGCCGTACGGTGGCTCCGGGACGTCAGCGGACTGGATCGTCGAGGCGCCCGCCGACACCGCCACCGGGAGCGTGGTCACGCTCGGCCACTTCACGCCCGCGATCACGTTCACCGGTGCCCGGTTCAGCGGGGAACCGGGCGCCGTCTCCAGCACCGTCCCCGAGAAGCTGGGGCCGATCGTCCAGGCCGGGTTGACGGTGGCCGTCCCGTCGGACCTGTCGGGTGACGGCTTCGCGGTCGCCTACGGCAGCTCGGTCCCGGCGGCGCCGTAACGGCACGAGGCGACCCGGGCTGCATGGAAACCTAGTGCCGGGCCGGTCAAGCGGGGCCGGCGTTGGCGGGCCCGATGCGGCGGAAGGCGCTTGCCTCGCACCGCCTGATCACCCGTCGCGCTCCCAAACGCACTTGGGATTCTTCGGCGCTCTCATCCGTACCTCGGGGATAACCCGCTTGACGGGAGCGCATCTCTGGCGGACCTTGCTCATAAAGGAAGGTGAGCCCATCCCTCGGGCAGGGGGCAGCATCTGGAGTCGATCATGACCGAGACCGCATACACCCAGAAGGACCACGAGTACGGTCGGGTGGTCCTCGACGCGCTGAGGCTGCAGCACAGCTGCGAGCTCGCGGGGATGTCTGTGCAGGCAGCAATGGCTCGCGAGATCCGCAGGCATGCGACGGAGCGGCAGGTTGCGCTCTACATCACCAGCGGACCACATCTGAAGTGAGAGTCCGCGGTGGCCACCCGCCGCGTGGGTGCCAGCGATGACCGAGCCATCCGTGCGAGTCGCACCGATCCCCGGCAAACGGCCGAACGCCGCATGCCGTCTGATCGACGAAGTCACCGGGCACACGTTCAGAGCTATTCCGCGTTCAACGATCGGCGGGCCCGACGTGCAGGTCGCGCGCCGTGTCCACAGCCGCTGCGTGTCGCGCTACCAGGCGATCGGCCTCCTGCTCGCGTTCAACCAGCCCGACGACGGCTACGCGCTGCTGCGCGGCCTCATGCTCGACGCCCAGCGGCTCCAGGTCATGGCGCGACGCCCGACGGCCCGGGTCGCCCTGGCCATCGGATGGATGGAAGGAGCCGTGCGGGACTTGGAGGACAGGGCGGCGACGGCGGACCGCGTCGGCGAGAGGCGGTTCGCGGCAGCGATCCGGGCGATCACCGTCCCGCAACGCGAGGCGCTCGACCGCGTCCAGCGCGAGTCCGGCGTTCGGCGTCGGCTGCACCTCCCCGACGAAGGGAAGCCGCTGGCCGTCGCGGCCGGCCACCCCGAGGACGAACTGGACTACGTGATCGGGTCCGACCCGACGCACGGGTCCCTGCCAGCGTCGCTCTGGCACGACCGAGGCGTCGCGGGAGGCGGTGCCATCGTCGTCGGTGGCAGCGATGCCGGATGGCGCAACACGGTCGCCGACCGGGCGACGCGGCACATGGTGCGCGCGACGGCGGCCCTCGCCGCGATCTGCGGCTTCCCGAACTCGGCCGACGTGTCCGCGTACGCCGCCGACATCGAGCGCCGCCTGGATGCCGAGGATCTTCCGGGGAAAGACTAGGGCTGGAAGCCTCTTCATCGCAAGGGTGTCCAGGGGCAGGCAGGGCCGCGGATCTTGATGTGGGCGCGTTCGTGACAGTCAACCGTACCTAGACTCTTTCTACCATTGCGTGACCGGCGGGCCACGCCGCACTAACAGGAGACGGGGATGGGCTGGTACGGCACGGAGCGCGAGAACTACTACGACACGGCGCAGGTATGCCTGAGCGGTCACATGGTCAACTCGAGGTCGTCGAGCAGCCCCCAGCACAACGAATCGTTCTGCGAGAAATGCGGCAGAACGACCACGACCACCTGCGCGTCATGCGGTGCGGCCATCCGCGGCTACTACCACAGTTCGGTCGTCGTTATTGGGGGCGCCGAGGAACAAGCCCCGACCTTCTGTTACTCGTGCGGCGGCTCGTTCCCTTGGACCGATGCGAAGCTCGCCGCCGCGCGAGAGCTCGCAGACGAGATGGATGGTCTGAGCGACGAGGAGAAGGAGCGCCTCAAGGCAAACCTCGCCGATCTCGTCGCGGAGACGCCACGGACCGAGGTCGCGGTCATCCAAACGAAGAAGCTGCTCGCCAAGGCCAGAGGCGAGGCGGTCGGTCTATTCGTAGACGTGCTCAGGCAGCTCGCACGTGAGGCCGTCAACGGTGCCCTCTTCGGACCCTGAACGCACGCCCCCCAAGCGCGGCAGCGGCAACTTCTGGATGGTCTAACTACTACCCCGTCAACGAGGGGGCGAGCGTAGTAGATGGGCCAGCGCGAAGTTGCCGGGCTGGCCGCCATCAACAACGCCGTCTGGGGGCAAACCACTCGGAGTCGATCTGCGGCCCTACGGTCCTGCCCCAGGGTTGACTCGAGCCGTGCCACGACCGCTGTCGGCGACATAAGCGGGGAATAAGGGACACGGCCTAGCGTCTCGCCAGTCGCTCTTCGGGCTGCGGCCGATAGATCCGCCCGGCCGAGGAACACGGCGACGAACGCAGGGGAGAGACGCTGGACCGTGAACTTCGAACACTGTCCGGCGGGGTTGCTCTGCCTAGCAGGCCCAATTGGTCCGTGCCTGTCGTCGCATCTGCCGGTCGGTCTGCCGAGCGCGCGCCCACGCACAGGTGCACTTCCCGTCAGAGGAGAACCTCTTCGTGGCAAACCGAGCATCTCGTCCAGTTGTTGCGATCGCGCTAGGGCTCATGCTTCTGATCACGGCATCCCCGGTGGCAGCCGCAGGTCCCAAGGGGACGCCGTCCGCCGTGGACGCCGCGGGAGGCGCCGGGGGTGCAGCTCAGACGACCTCAGCTGCCGCGACATCATCGGTCGAGCTGAACCCATGGGGGTGTACCACCACGACCGACAACCCGCATCTGTCGACCCACTTCCCCGGGACCGTTGCGGCGCACGGCTACCACAGCTGCACCGGGTACTGGGGGACGAACTACAGCATCCCCACATGGCCCGACTACCAGACGCTTGAGGTATGGCTCTATTACGAGAGCTGCTTCCTCATCTTCTGCGGGTGGAACCAAGTCGACCACTGGGCCTCTGGCGCCAACTACGTCGCTACCAAGTTGGACTGGGTTGTCGAGGCCAACTGCAACAACAGCAACAGCACTCGCTGGCGGATCTACGCGGCCGGCTCCTCCTACGGTTTCGGGGGCTCGTCGAAGCAGCTCTACACGTCATCGTCCGAGAAGATCGCCACGGTGGGGTGTGGCCACTAGTTAGCTCTCGACTGTCATCGCCGGTCGCCCGCTGCGTGGGCGACCGGCGGCGCCTGCATGCGTCGCGCTCCTGCTCAGGCGTTGATGATGTCTTCGCCCGAGCTGATGCCGTCAGCCGACGAGACCTCCCACGCCTCGATGCGGGCTTCGGCTGTCAGGGAGGACACGAGAGATCGTGAGCCGCCGACATATGTCGAGTCTTGATCGACATCGCTGGCCACGAACCAGGCGCGGTCGGCTGGGAAGATCAAGCTTGGCGGTTCCCGCCTGAAGTTGCCGCTCGGTCCAGTCCAGCCGAGGGATCCGACTGCGCTAAGAGGTCCGGCCAACGCGAGATACGTCCGTTCCGGCAGGACGATGGTCGGTAGCGTGCCCAAGGCCGCAGCCCAGGAGTACCCCTCCCAAACTCCGAACACCACGTCCCTTGGCGTGCGCGTGTGCGCCGATAGGTGGACGCACAGAGCGTCAAGCACGAACAGCGGCGCTCTGCCCAGGTCCGGAGGCTGAACATATGGCGCCGTTGTCCGCGGGGCGGAGTCGGAGGGAACTGCAATGCGGTCGAACTCGGCGAGGGAATGCATGCGCCGCCCCGACCATCGGGCCACGGCTTCCCACCGAACGGACTCGCCATCGCGGCCCCACGCGGGGTGGAGTACCCGTGCGTACGCCGCGAAGCCTGCGGGAACGAGGGACGCGACCTGGAACGCACCGAAGGGTCCGATCCCATGCTGGACCCACTCGACGTTCGGGTCGGCAACTGCAGGCCGCAGCACTCAGTCCTCCTGCTCGCCAGCGTCGATCCACATAGCCAGCGTGCGCCTTCTAGGGAGTCTAGAGCCCTCGGCCACTGTCCGGGCGGCATCCGCGCCACACGTAGCCGGCCAGGAGGCGGCGCAGTCTACTAGCAGGCTCCGGCGCAACTTCGCCGAGCCCGCGGCGACCGCAACACGTGGACGGGTCCTGGCCGTCCCGTGCAAGGGCGGGCCACGCAGCTCTGCGCGATGTTCCTGAGCCCCCGGCCTTCGCTGTGGTCAAGGGGGTTAGCCACTCCGCGGTCTTGCGTCAGACCTCGAAGCCGATTGGGACGAGACTCCGAGTACGACCAAGAGCGAGCGGGTGGTCGAGCTCACCGGGTATCTTGACCGCCGCGGTCGGTTGAGTGATTTGCTCGATGTGGTCGACAGGGACCGTCTTGGGCTGCTCGACTCGTTCCACGAGAGCTGGCTGACCAGCCTCTTCGCCGCGGAGGGGGGAATCGGTCCCGCGGCCACTCAAGCGGTCAGGAATGCGGGCTCTTCGCTCGCCACAACTTGTCGCGCTGCCGTGCTCGCGCCTCGAGTTGTCTTCGTATAGCGGCAACATCGCCCACATATGGCTGGAACTTCCGTTGCTGCCGAGGGGAGTTCCCTGCTTCGCGGTACACCCAGTGGGCTGCGAGTCCGTACTCGGCGACTTCGTGCATTGCGTGGGTCCGCAGCTGCACCTCGACCAATCGATCCTCGAATTCGATAGTCGTATGGATCGACTGGTAACCGTTGGGCTTCGGTCGTTCGATCCAGTCCCGGTAGAGCTTCCCCGCCTCGTAGACGCCCGAGACGAGGCCGAAGTGCCGGCTAAGTGCGCCAAGAGCCGCGTAGCAGTCCGCCTCAGACCTAGTGATAATCCGCACGCCCGTCGCGTCGTTCACTTCGGCGATCTGCATGCCCTGGCGGACTTTCCTGCTCAGTCCGTGGATGTGCTTCGGCCGACCCGTTATGTCGGCGGCGAGCCCCTCGCTCGCCAAGGCGGCACGTATCGCCGCTATCGCGCGGTTGGTTCGGGCCAGCCTCTCCGACAGTCTCTCCCGGAGGTCGTCCGCGATCGCAGCGAAGAGTGCAGGCTCGAGGATCTTCAGCGACGCATCTTCCATTTCCGCCTTGACAGTCCACAGTCCCACGGCTTCAGCGACAGGTGCAAATGTGTCGAGCGTGCCGCGCGCGATCCGCTTCTTGGTCTCGTCGTCCATACCGATCGTGCCCACGGGAGGCGGAGGCGTAGGTGCTGCAGGCGATCGGGATCGACACGCACAAGGCCACGCTCGCGGCGTGTGCCGTGGCCGAGCTCGGCCGGCCGGTGGCCGAGCGGACGTTCGCGAACGATCGTGCGGGCCATGCGGCGCTGCGCGATCGGGCCCGCGCCGTGGCCCCGGGCACCCGGATCGGGGTCGAGGGCTCGGGCGGCTTCGGCGCGGCAGCCGCGCGCTCGCTGCTGGCCGCGGGCGAGGACGCCGTCGAGGTGCCCGCGCAGCCCAGCCACAGGGAGCGCTCCCGCGCCAGGCGTGCCGGCAAGAGCGACCCCGGCGACGCCCTCGCCATCGCCCGGGTGACGCTCCGCGAGCCCGCGCTCCCGCCCGTGCGGACCGCCGGCCCGACCCGCGAGCTCCAGCTGCCCGTCGAGGCGAGGGAGGACGCGGTGGCCGAGGCGACCCGGGTCCGCAACCGGGTCCACGCCGACCTCCTGGTCCTCGCGCCGGGCCATGCGGCGGCCGCCGCCAACCTGGTGGCGCTCCGCCGCCGGCGGGCGGTCGGTCGCCTCCCGCGCGGGCAGGCGGACGTCCACGCCGGCCTCGCCCGGGACCGCCTGGCGCGCCTCGGCCGGCTCATGGCGGAGGCGCGGGCACTCGAGACTCGGATCGGGGACCTCGTCCAGGGCCACCCGCTGCTCTCCCTCCCTGGCGCGGGGGCGCTCACGACGGCCAGGCTCATCGGCGAGGCGGGCGACATGCGCCGCTTCCGGTCGGCCGACGCGTTCGCGATGCTCGCCGGCGTGGCGCCCATACCCGCCAGCTCGGGGCAGACCTCCAGGATGCGCCTCAACCGCGCCGGCAACCGCCAGCTCAACAGGACGCTCCACACGATCGCGCTCACCCAGGCCTGGCACCACCCGCCCGCCCGGGCATTCGTCGCCCGCAGGCGCGCCGAGGGCAAGACCTGGCGGGAGGCGATCCGCGCCCTCAAGCAGCACCTGGCGCGGGTTGTGTTCCGGCTGCTCGCGACTGGATCGCCGACGAGGGCTTGACAAGTAGGAGCTTGATCTTCTGGCCAGCCGACCGCACTAGTTGGATCGAGACGTCTCAAGCCATCATCTTCCGGAACATCGACGGGGCCGTCACGACGGCTCAAGATGGCGATCACGTTGTTGTCGGCGTCGGCGGTGACAGCTCGGCCGAAAGCGGCGTGCCGGGTAACGACTGGGCGGGACGGATGGAGTGGGTGTCGGCCCCGGGGCCATCCTGCTTCCTCGATCGTCGGTGGGGCGTGGGGGATCTCAGGCGATGACCATTCGCGCGGAGTGTGCTCGCGGAGACGCGGGAGCCTCCCGTATTCCGGGAGGCTCCCGGGGAGAACGGGAGTAGGCACGACGGCGTCGCCGACCCACCGCCGCGCCCGTGCAGGTGGGGCAGGTGCCGTCGGGCGAGTTGAAAGAGAAGGGACGGGGCTCCAGCTCGTCCATCGTGGTGCTGTCGTAGGGGCAGGAGCAGCGCTCGCCGTACCGGTGCTCGTCGAAGGACAGCGGCTCGCCCTCTCGAGGGACGGGCGCCACGACAGTCACGCCCTCGCCCAGGCTGCAGGCCGAGCCCTCGTACCCCTCGGCGCGGCGCAGGCATGCCGCCAGGCCTGCGTCTTCGCTGCAATCGCCGGGGGGAGCCCAGTTCGGGACCGTCGGCTCAGGGGCCCCAGCGGTACAGGGGGTGCAGCTCGGCCCAGCCGCTGTGGTCGAGGTCGAGCACGTACCGGCCCTCCATCCAGACGTGGTCGCCCACGGCGGGGAAGCTGTTGGGCAGCGGGTCGGGGTCGGACCAGCAGACGTCGACCGCATCGGCCTGGCTCACCCTGCCCACGCACACCGGCTCGATCACGAGGTCACCCAGCTCCTCGCCCTGGTTGGCCGGCCGCAGGAGGCTGCGGTACGGCCCGTCGAGCGCCAGCAGGATGTGGAGGTCGCCGTCGGCCTCGCGGCGGACCGCCTCGACGGTGCCCCAGACCCGGACGCAGGCCCGCACCACCTGCAGCCGCCACGGGTGGTAGACATAGCGGTCCTGATCGGTCGGCCTGCAGGCGGCGGTCTTGGGGCTCGGCGTGGCGCGCGCGATGGCCCGCGAAGGCTTCGGTGTGGCGACGGCCGAAGTCGAGGCATCCGGGGCCGCCGACGCGCCGACGCCATCGTCGGTCGCCTCGCTCGAGTTCGTCACCGTCGAGCCGGGCGACGATTCAGCCGAGCCTGCGTTCGAGGACCCGATCGCGTACAGCGCAGCGAGCGCGACAACCACGATCAGGGCGGCCGGCCGGCGAGATGGCGACGATCGGGCCACGGGATCCCTTGCGACAGGTCGGCGCTCCGGCCCTGCGGCGGATCATACTCCGTGGTTCGGTGCCGAGGCGGAGCGCGCCCCGTGCCCGTGCCCGTGCCCGCGGCGCACCGCTCCGCGGGCCGGCGCATCGCGCCTTCCTGGGGTCATTCACGGGACGGCGCTGTGCGCCAGCACAGCGCCCGGCCGGCCATCGCGAGCACACAATAGGCCACCCAGCGGGTGGAATGGAGGCGCAGGCGCCCGTAAGGCCGCTCAGTGGCCGATCGCGTTCGCCACGCCGTGGCCGCGCCGTGCCGTGCGCCGCGCCGTGCCGTGCGCCGTGGCTGCGCTCGGCTACCCCTCGGAGACCGCGAACGCCACCGTGCGGCCGTGCACCTGGGCGAGTGCCATCCAGACCTTGACCATCTCCTCGAGGACCTTGGCGTTGGGCAGGCCGCCAGCGTCCTCGGCCCGGAAGCCGATCTCGGACGCCAGCGCCATGGCCACCCGCTTGGCGTCGGCGTCGTCGCCCGCGACGAACATGGCGGCGGGAACGGCCCGAGCGGCGGCGGACGGGTAGTTCTCGAAGCCGATGGTGTTGAACGCCTTCGCAAGCTTCGCGCCCGGCAGCAGCTGCACCAGATCCTGGGTGGTCGAGTGCGCAGTGGCTTCGGCGTCGAAGCGGTTCATGGCGTCGATCACGATCCGCCCGGCCAGGGAGGGCAGCTCGCCGACCGTCGCGTTGATCGCCACCGGCCGCACGGCGAAGACCACCACGTCCGCGCCGTCGACCGCCTCGCCCGGCGGGAGCGCCACCGCGTCGGGGATCTCCGCAAGCGCCAGCTGGGTCTTGGTGCTGTCGGGATCGCGCACGCCGAACACGACGTCATGGCCCACCGCCGCGAACGCCTTGCCCAAGCCGCCCCCGACGTTGCCGGCTCCGAGGATCGCGATTCGCATGGCTGCCTCCGCACGGCCCGGCGCCCAGCGGCGCCGCCTCCCCCCATTCTGGCCCGCCCGTGGACGTCATGCAGCCCCCAAGTCGGGCAATCGGGCGCCCAGGTCGCCGCCGTGCGCCGCCGCGTGGCGCGCTCCCCGCGTCCAGTCGACCGATCAGGGGGGGACCTCTGTACCGTCGATTCCGCGACCGCCGGCCGCGTAAGGTGCGCGCAGGCACCTCGGCGACGGCTGCCTTGGTGCCTC
Source organism: Chloroflexota bacterium (assembly GCA_021812735.1). Next base: position 22,424 of record JAKAMV010000004.1, read on the forward strand.
CGGTTCCGGGGGCCCCGAAGTCCAGACATGGCGCTCGTGCTCGACGACACCGCAGAACCGACTCGAGGGAGGCGTTCGCGCGCCCGAGGACGTCGTGGCGGCCACCCGGCCGACCGTGACCTGGCGCTGCGGCGCATCACCGGCCGCATCCGCGCCGACCAAGACCTCGAGCACGTCCAGCGCATCGTCGTCGCGGGCGCCCGGACCCTGTTCGGCGCCGACGTCACCGGCCTGTGGCTGCACGAGCAGGGCGCCCGCCCGCTGCGGCTCGCCGCGCACGAGGGGCTCAGCGCGGAGTTGATCGAGGCCGTTTCGAAGATCACCCGACGCGACGACTTGACCGGCGTGCGGGCGATCGTGGAGCGCGGCGCGGTCGCGGTCGAGGAGCCGGAGCACGACCCCCACTTCGGCGACATCTACGGGCGGATGGGCGTCCGCACGGTGATGTACGTGCCGCTCGTGGCCGGCGAGGAGTCGGTCGGACTCCTGATCCTCGGCCATCTCGCCCCCTTCAGGTGGGACGACACCGGCCTCGACCTGTGCGCCGCGTTCGCCGGCCAGATGGCGGCCGCAGTGTCGACGGCCCGCCTGTCCAGCTCAGTCCGCACCGGTGCCGAGCGGCTGCGGGCCATCCAGGAGCTGTCGGCCCGCCTCAACCGGATCCAGGATGTCGAGGGCATCGGCGAGGCGATCGTCGCGGGGATGGACCGCCTCATCCGTCACGACACGATCCGCGTGTACCGCGTGGACGACGCCAGCCAGTCGTGCGAGCCGGTCGCCTTCCAGGGAGAGTTCATGGGCATCGGCCGACCCACGACGGAGATGCTCCGCCTCCCGGTGGGCTCCGGCCTCACCGGGTGGGTCGCCCGGCACAACGCCCCCGTCCGGCTGGGCGATGCCGCCTCGGATCCGCGCTCGATCCAGGTCGGCGAGCGCCGCGGCGCCGAATCCATCCTCGTGGTCCCGATGAGCTGGGAGGACCGGGTGATGGGCGTCATCGTCGTGTCCACCGAGGGCCACGACCAGTACACCGACGACGATGAGCGGATGCTCGAGATCTTCGCGGGCTACGCCGCCCAGGCGCTGGCCAACGCCGAGGCGTTCGGCGAGATCCGGCGCCAGCGCGCCGAGCTGCAGCATCGGCTCGAGAGCCAACGCCGCCTGCTCGAGGTCAACGAGCGGCTGCTCTCGACCCTGGACCCCGGCGGCGTGCTGGAGATGATCGCCGACTCGCTCAAGGCGGTTGTGGCCTACGACGCGCTCACGATCTACCGCATCGACTGGGCGACCCGCCGGCGCCGGGCCGTGGTGGCCCGAGACCGCTACGCCGAGCTGATCCTGCGGCACGAGAGCGGGGTGGACGACGGGCTCACTGGATGGGCGGTCCGCAACGGGGAGGCGGTCCTGGCCAACGACGCCCACCTGGACCCCCGCGTCATGCAGATCCCGGGCACGCCCGAGGATCCCGAGTCGATGATCGTGTGCCCTCTGATCGTCGGCAGCGTGACCGTGGGCACCCTCAACGTGTCGCGGACGGGCGGCGAGGAGTCGCACTTCACGCGCGACGAGTTCGAGCAGGTCCAGCTGTTTGCGGCCCAGGCGTCCATCGCGCTGCGCAACGCCGAGGCCCACGGGGAGGTCGGCGGCGGGCGGGCCATCGTGATCGACGACTACGCCGAGTACAGCGGTCGCGCCCCTGATCTCGCGGGTGGTGAGTTCGGCGCGGTGTGCGCGGTGCCGCTGACGTCGAGTGACGAGGTGGTGGGGCTGATCGGCCTCGCGTCGGGCGACACGGGGCGGTCGTTCTCCGAGAGGGAGATGGGGGCGCTCGCTCGGTTCGCGCAGCTGGCGTCGGTGGCGCTCGACAATGGCCGGCTTTTCGAGCGCACCCAGACCGAGGTCCGCCAACGGACCCACGCGGCGCTCCACGACACGCTCACGGGCCTCCCCAACCGGACCCTGCTGCTCAACCGGCTCGCGGACCAGCTCCAGCCGGACGGCCGGTTGGGCGCCTCGCGCGAGAGCCGATCGTCGGGCGCCCGGGTGGCGCTCGTCCTCCTGGACCTCGACCGATTCACCCTGGTCAACGAGACGCTGGGCCATGCGGTCGGCGACCTGCTGCTCAAGGAGGTGGCCCGCCGCGTGGTGGGGGCAGCCCGGACCACCGACACCGTGGCGCGGCTGGGCTCCGACGAGTTCGGCGTGCTGCTGGGCACCGTGCGCTCGGTGCGCGAAGCCGAGCGCGTCGCGCTGCGGATCGAGCGCGAGCTCGCGGTGCCGTTCGACCTCGGCGGCCGGGAGGTGCAGATCACCGCGTCGCTGGGCCTGGCGATCGGGCGGACGTCCACCACCAATCCCAACGATCTGCTCCGGGAGGCGGAGATCGCCCTCCACCGGTCGAAGGCGGACCTCGTCCTCGGCACCGTGCTGTTCGACCCCGAGATGCGCGCCCAGACCCTCGAGCGGGCCGAGCTGGAGCACGACCTCCGCCGGGCGATCGAGCGCCGCGAGCTCCGGCTCCACTACCAGCCGCTGGTCAGCCTCGCCTCTGGCACGGTGGTGGGCATGGAGGCGCTGCTCCGCTGGCAGCACCCGACCCGCGGGCTGATCCCGCCGCTGTCGTTCATCCCGCTGGCGGAGGAGACGGGGCTCATCCTGCCCATCGGGCGCTGGGTGCTCGAGACCGCCTGCACGCAGTTCCGCGACTGGCAGCGGCGGCTTCCGGCGGCGGAGGGCCTGGCGCTGGCGGTGAACATCTCCGCCCGGCAGTTCGCCCAGTCGGACCTGGTGGGCACGGTGGCGCAGATCCTGGACCACACCGGGATCGCCCCGGCGCGGCTGGAGCTGGAGATCACCGAAAGCGTCGTGATGGACCAGAGCGAGGCGTCGGTGGCGCGGTTCCAGGGGCTGCGGGGGCTGGGTGTCCGGCTCGTGCTCGACGACTTCGGCACGGGCTACTCGTCGCTGGCGTACCTGCGCCGCCTGCCGCTCGACACGATCAAGATCGACCGCTCGTTCGTGTCAGGGCTCGCCGAGGAGCCGGTCGACCGGCCGATCGTCAAGACGGTCATCGCGCTGGCGCACGGCCTCGGGGTGGACGTGGTGGCCGAGGGGATCGAGACGCAGACCCAGCTCGAGGAGCTGCGTGCGCTCGGGTGCGGCCGCGGCCAGGGCTACTGGTTCGCCCGGCCGCTGCCCGTCGACGAGATGGAGCGCCTCCTGTCGGGGGCGTCGGGACGGGAGGTGGCCCTGCCAGGCTGAGGGGGGGCGCCTCGAGGACCGGGAAACGAAGCGGGGCCCGGCCGAACCGCCGAGCCCCGTCGCGCAGCTGCCGTCAGCGGCGGCTCCTGTCAGCGGCGGCTGCCGAAGAGCTGGAGCAGGAACAGGAACAGGTTGACGAAGTCGAGGTAGAGGTGCAGCGCGGCGAGCACCGACGCCCGCTCGGCCGACCTGACCATGGCCGCGTACTGGCCGCTGGTGATGCGCTGGACGTCCCAAGCGGTCAGCACCACGAACACCAGCACGCCGACGATCGAGATGATCCAGCCCACCTGCGTGGAGTGCAGGAACATGTTGACCACGATCGCCACGAGCAGGCCGATCAGCGCCATCGTCATGATGCCGCCGATGCCGGAGATGTCGCGCTTGGTGACCGCGCCGTACGCTGCGGCGGCGCCGAACATGGCGGAGCTGGACAGGAACGCCACGGCCACCGACTCGGTCGTGTAGAGCTGCACGATCACGCCGATCGTGAGGCCCATCATCGCCGCGTAGGCGAAGAACAGGAGCAGGCTGACCGTCGGCGAAAGGCGGTTGATCGCGCCCTGGATCACCATCGCCAGCGCGAACAGGCCGATGAGCAGGGGCAGCCACAGCGACATCACGCCCTGCGTGATCGCCGTGCTGGTGCTGACCAGGTACGAGACGCCCGCGGTCAGCAGGAGCCCCGCGAACATCCAGCTGAATGCGCCCACGAGGAGCTGCTGGACGAGCGCGGGCGCCGGGCGGGCGCCGTAGGTTGCGGGGTTGAACGCTCGAGGCGGGGGAGGCGGGTACTGGTTCATGGAAGGCTCCTTCGAAACGCCGTCTACACGGAGTTCGACTGCTTCTCGGGCCGCGGATCTCCGGGGTCAGCGCTGGGGCGCCTAGCGCCCGCCTTGGCCCGGCCGTGGACGCGGGAGGTGGTGGCCCGGCGCGACTCTGCCTGCTCCGCCACGCGGGCGAGGATCCACAGCAGGTCGGCGAGGCGGTTGAGGTACGGGATCATGACCCCGTCGCGGATGGCGAAGTCGTGGTAGGCGAGGGTGACGGCCCGGCGCTCGGCCCGACGGACGATGGTCCGGGCGAGCTCCAGCGCGGCCGAGACGCGGGTCTCGCCGGGGACGACGAACTCGCGGGGCAGCTCGATGGCGGCCTCAGTGTCACGCAGCACCTGCTCGATGCCCTCGAGCATCCCGCGCGAGACGCGCGTCTTCCCGTCGAGCTGCCTGTGGCGCGACTCGGGCGCGGTGGCGAGCTCGGCGCCGGCGACGAACAGCTCTCGCTGGATGCGCAGGATCAGCTCGCGCAGCTGGCCGAGGCTGGGGTTCAGGACGCCGTACTGCTCCTTCGACGCCAGTTCCGCGCGTGCCAGGCCGAGCGCCGCGACCGCCTCGTCGACCGTGCCGAACGCCTCGGTGCGGAGGTCGTCCTTCTGGACGCGGATGTCGTCGAACAGGAGGCCGGTCATGCCGTCGTCGCCGCGGCCGGTCGCCACGGCGCTCACGAAGGGGAGGCGGCTGCTCATCGAGTTCGCTCGCGGGTCGTCAGGCGCCCGCTCACCACATCAGGCCCGCATCGCGCGGGTCCCAGCGCTCGGCGAGGAGCGTCACCTTCACATCGTGCTCGACGACGCTCTCCGCCTGCTCCTTCACCTGCTGGATCATCGCACCGGCGTAGGGGCAGAACGGCGTGGTCAGGATCATCTTGACCTCGGTGGAGTCCGGGCCGAGGACGATCTGCTTGATCAGCGCCAGCTCCACCACGTTCATCCCGATCTCGGGGTCAACCACCGCGCGGAGGGCGTCGAGGATGGCGTACTCGGTGGCGCGGCGCTGCGCGTCGAACACCGGGTCCGCGGCGGGCGATACGGGGGCGGCGGCGATGGGTTCGATCTCGGTCATGGCCACGAAATCCTAGCACCGGGCTGGGAAATGGCCAGCCACCGCCTGCTCGCGGGCGGGGCAGGCGTGGCGAGCGTCGCCCGCTCCAGCGGCGGGCGGGACCCGGCAGGGGGACCCTGGCCCCGGCGTCCACCCGCCCGGCGCCCCACTCTCCCGCGTTGGCCCGACCCGTGCTCCCTGCTCTCCCGCGTTGGCCCGACCCGTGCTCCCGCGCGGACCCGACCCGTCACCTATGCGCACCAGGACTCTTCGCCGCCGTCGGATCCGCTGTCCCCGCCAGTGATGCGCCGGATGCATGCCTGGTGGGCGAAGGTTGCGATCTCGACCGCCTGACCCGTCTCCTGGGCCCGAGCCGTCGGCTACCAGTCCTGTCAGGCATAGGTGACAGGAACGCGAGCAGCCCGGCGCTCCCGGAAGGGGAGCGGAGCCACTCGCGCGCCGCACGACCGCGCGTCGGATAGGCGCCGACGAGCACGCGCGCGTGGCGGGCCACACGGCGGCGCGCCGTCGACGCGTCGGGCAGGACCAGCAGGCGTGCCGTCGCACCCGCGTTCCAGCCGAAGCGCTCCCGGGCGACTCCCGGGGCCAGGCGCGCCTTGACGTCGTGCCGTCGGAGCGTCTCCTCGATCGAGGTCAGCGCGGTCTTCACCTCAACCACCAGCAGGACCCGGGTCGACGGATTCCAGGCAAGCAGGTCGATCGAACCCCGCTCGCCGTAGACCGAGAACGAGACCTCCGCCCGCGTCTCCCATCCCAGCGCGCCGAGGAGCGTTGCGATCATCCCCACCAGCGCCGCATGGTCTTCGTCGGCCAGCCGGTCCAGATCCCCGCCGCGCCACCGCGGCACGAGCTCGAGGTCTATCTCGAGGGCGCCGAGGATCCGGCGGATCGACCGCAGGGTCATGTGGTCCAGCTGCCCGCGCTCGACGCGACACACCGCCGACTGGCTGACACCGCTTCGCTCGGCGACGTCAGCCTGGCGCCAGCCAAGTCGAAGCCGGACCGCGCGGACCTTCGACCCCACCTGGACATCGTGCATCAGGGGCATGGTGTCGCCGGCCGCTTGGCGCCGACTTGGCGCTGGCTCATCCCCGACTTACAGGGACACGCGGCCCCGGCCGCTTGGCGCCGACTCGGCGCTGGCTCATCCCCGACTTACAGGGACACGCGGCCGCGCCGTCGCATCCGCCGCTCCAACCATCCCAAGGCGCCGCGCACGCCTCGCGCCCGAAATCTCATGCTTGCGCAAATACGCAAGCGATGGCACCATTGGCGGCCGCCAGACCAGCCGAGTCAGGAGCGTCCCGTGCAGCAGCGCGCTTTCACGTTTACCACCCGCCTCCCCCACCGGGAGCTCGCCGAGTACCGTCCGGGCGTCGAGGCGGCCATGAAGGCCGAGGGTTTCGGCGTCCCGACCGAGATGGACGTCCAGGCGATCGTGCGGGACAAGCTGGGCGTGGACCGCGCGCCGTTCCTGATCCTCGGCGGCTGCAACCCCTCGCTGAGCCACCGGATCCTGGAGCTGGCGCCCGAGGTCGGCGCCCTGTTGCCGTGCAACGTGGTGCTGCGCGATGACGGCGATGCGGTGATCGTGGAGATCGTGGACCCGCGCGCGATGCTGGGGCTCGTGCGCGAGAACGCCGCGGTGGCCGAGCTGGCGGAGGACGCGCGCGCCAAGCTGCTCCGCGCGATGGCGGCGATCGAGGCGGAGTTCGGGGCCGCCGACTGAGTCGGCCGACCGCGAAGGCGCCGAAGCCTAGACCACGACCCCCTCGACCCGGAGGCTCGGCGGCAGGCGATCGGCCTCGTCGGCCGAGAGGCCCGGGCCGACCAGCGTCCCGTCGGCGGCGAAGAACTCGGCGTACTGCTCGCGGTGGGAGCCGGCGTACGCGTACACGTGCGCGACACCCAGCAGCCTGAGCTCGGGGTTGTCCTTGAGCAGGTCCGTCAGCGTGGCGCCCGCGGCGCGCATCTGGAGCACTTGGCGCACCGTCAGCCGGGAGCCGTAGCAGAACGGCTCGCCGTTCATCACGAGCGGGTCGGTCTTGACCCACTTGATCGTCATCGCGGCTCGCTCCTAGATGCCCCTGTAGAGCTTCGAGGTGACCGGGTTCCACTCGCGGGCGTCGCCGCGGATGTTGTGGAACCGCTTGTAGACGGCCACGGCCGCGTCGATCCCGCGTCCCGCCGACGCCACCTCGTCCCCCGAGAGCACCCCGCGGGCGCTGGCGCGGATCCCCTCCAGCAGCCCGATCACGTCCATCACGGCCACCTTCTTGCGGCGGAACACCGTGGCGGACTGGTCCGCGAACTCGGCGAGGAAGAACGGATCGTCGCTCGCCACGCACAGCGCCAAGCGGTCCACCAGCACCTCGGCGTCGCGCAGCAGGCCGCGCAGGCCGACCTCGCTGTAGCGGCGACGCATAGTCGGGTCCGCATCGACCGCGATCTCGAGCGCGCGGCCCGCAATGGTGGTGCGCTCGGCGCGAAGGCGGTCGGCGGCGGCCGGGAAGCCCGTCTCGAGGCTGCGGGGCGGCTGCCCCAGCGTGGGATGGCTCACGAAGCGAGAGGATACCGCCCAGACCGGCCGCCTGCGTACGATTACGGGCATGAGCGAGCAGGGAGGCGAGGTTCGGAAGCTCGACCGGGCGCTCGGCGAGCGCTATCGACCGTCCGGGCCGCCGACGGCCAGACCCTCGCGCGGGCGCCGCTTCGGCATCGCCACCGCGGTCGCCCTTGGGACGGCGGCGATCACGTTCGCGCTCAGCACCTTCGACATCGGGCCCGGGCTCCTCGTCATCGGCCTCGCCGGCGGCTGGCTGACGGGCCTCGCCCTGGCCGGCGCCCCAGCGGGCAACGGTACGGACGCCGGGACCGGGCGCGCGGCCACGGCCGCCGTGCTGGCGGGCGGTGGACTGGCCATCGGCCTGCTGCTCGACGCCCTGCGCGCCTACGCCATCGGCGGCGTCCTGCTGCCCTGGGAGTACGCGCTCGCCCGGTTCGGCGCCCTGGCGCCCCTCGTCATCGTGCTGGCGGCGGCGGCCGGCGCGCTCCGCGGCCGGTAGCGGGGCGGGCCGAACGCGGATGCGGCGCCTCGGGTGGGTCGTCGTCCCCGTCGTCCTTGTCGGCCTGCTCGTGATCGCCGCCTTCGCCGCGCGAGGTCCCGGCGCCACCACCGCATTCACGCTCAAGCCGGGAGACTGCTTCGACATCCCGGCCGGCGCGCAGGTGGGCGACATCGCCACCGTCGACTGCGCCGCCCCGCACGACGCCGAGGTCTTCGAGACCGGGGCGCTGACGACGCCGTCGGCTTCGGCCACCCAGGCCGCCTACCCCGGCGACGCCGCCTTCGGCGACTGGGTGGGGGTGAACTGCGGGGACGCCGCGCTCCGCGGGTACCTGGGCGCCGGGGGGCGCGCGGATCTCGCGGTCGGCTACTTCTACCCCGACGCCGACGCCTGGGCCCGCGGCGAGCGGCAGGTCACCTGCTACCTGCACACCCCCGACGGCTCGAGGCTCCGCGCGCCGCTCGCGGGCGCCAGACCGAGCTGATCCACCTAGCGCTGCAGCCGCTCGGGGCGCGGGGCGCGACGCTGCGCAGGCGACGAGGTCGCTTCGGGCGCGTGTCGCGCGTGCTCGGCGGCGGCCCGGCGCACCTCCTCGAGGCGGGCGGCGAGCTCCGGGTCGAGCGGGATCCCGCGGTTGCGGCTGGGCTCGGGGCGAGGCGTCGCGGGCGCGTCGGCTTCGTCGGCTTCGTCGGCTTCGTCGGCTCCGGCCGCGTCCGGCCCCGCCTTCGCGCTCGGCACCTGGCCCATCCCCTGCCCGACACCGATCCCGCCCGTCTCGCCGCGGAACGGCATCCGCTGGCGGTCAACCGCGTCGAGGCTCGTGCGCAGCACTTCGGTCTTGGCCGCGGCCACCTCGCGGACGTAGGCGGCCTCCTCGTCGACGGTGAGCGAGCGCCCGCGCACCATCGACTTGGGTTTGCCGACCATCAGCCACGCGAGGTGGTACCGGTCCATCGTCCCCCAGGCGGTCGCGAGCAGGTCGTCCGACAGCTGGAGCCACGTCTGGAAAGAGGTCAGGCTGGGGTCGGCGCCGAGACGCTCGCCCTCGGCGATGAGCTGGCGGGTGCGTCGGATGAGCTCGTCACGGGTCACGGGGCGAGTTTAGGGGAGAGCGACTACGACGCCTTCCTGAACTCGTCGTACCGCTTCTGCAGTCGCGCTGGATCGGGTCAGTCATCGCGATGGCGCGGCAGGAAGATCGTCTTCTCGTGGATCTGCTGGAGGCCAACCACGAGCATCGGACCGTCAACTTCGCTCAGGATGGCCGGCCGGACCTCGATCATGTAGTCGGGCCGGATCGCGAAGAACCTCCGATCGAACGCGGCGTGGTGAAGCTTGCAGAGTGCGATGCCGTTCGTGACGACTGGGTCTCCTTCATCAACTCTGTCCGGGACGATGTGCGCCGCGTCGAGCAATTCCTGATGCCGCAGCAGGCACAGTGCGCAGCGCTCTTGACGCCAGAGCCTCGTCGGACCATGGGAAGGACGCGGGCGGGCAAGTCGGTGATGATCGGCGGATAAGCCGACACCAGCACAATCTGCAGGCACGATTCTGGTGGTGCGACTCATGCGTCATGTGTCGCACCTTGACAGGTCTAGTACTACTCACATAGCGTTTGTCGTACCATGAGGAAGCCGATGGTCACCATCACCGGGCCGATCGAGGCCGACGCACGTCTTCGGACCAAGAACCAGATCACCGTCCCGGACGCGATCATCCGCGCGCTCGGTGCCGCGCCCGACGATGTCCTGGCGTTCGAGGCCGACCCTGCCGAGCCCGGCGTGGCACGGATCCGGCTGATGCCCCACGACTTCTCGGGCAGCCTCACGGGGATGTGGGGGACGACCGAGGAAGTGATCGCCTATGTGCGCGCGGAGCGCGAGTCCTGGGGCGAGTAGCGCGTGTCAGTCGACAGCTTCCTTGGCCTCGTCGCCGAAGGTGATCGGATCCTCGTCGACACGACGGTGCTGATCGCTTTCATCGACGCGCGTGACGCCACGCATCCTGTTGCCGACTACCTGCTCAAGGAACTGGTGGCAACCGGTCGCAATCCGGCGGTGGTGTCCATGGTCTCGGTCATGGAGCTTCTCGTTCGCCCCATGCGTGCCACACCGCCCGGGCACCACACCATGCTCGCCTTCCTGCGGTCGTTTCCGAACCTCGAGTGCATCCCCATCGAGCTCCAAGTCGCCCAGGAGGCGGCGCACCTGCGCGCCTCGCTCCGGTTCGGCACGCCGGACGCGCTCATCGTGGGTACCGGCCTGGCGGCACAGGTCCGCCACCTGGTCACCAACGATCGGGACTGGGCGCCAAGGCTGGCGTTCATGCGCCAGCGGATCGGCGTGGTGCTGGCGAGCGACCACCTGCCGTTCCCGTGAGCTGGCCATGTTCCGCCGAGCGTTCGGCGGAGGTCGTCGAGGAGCAGGACAGCAGCAGGTCGTCCATCGGCGACGGCTCAACCGGGGCGGCTTGCGCCCCGCTGGGCGGGCGAGGCCCGGGGGAGGAGCTGATCGACGGCTGCGGCGGCCCTACCGCCTCCCCGCGATACTCGGCGACGGCGCTCACGAACGGCGGGTGGCGGCGGACGTCACGGAGGGCAATCGTGACGTCGCCCTGGCGGCTGTCGCCGTTGCGCGCGGTCTCGGCTCCGTTGCCGGCGTGGCGCTCGAGGAGCACGATGCCACCATCGGCGACGTGGTCGCGGCACGTGCGGAGGAAGGCGTGGCGCTGGGCGTCGTCGCCGGTGTTGACCATGTGGCTTCCGAGGACGACGGCGTCGAAGCGGCGGCCGAGCGCGAGGCCCTCGATGTCGGTGCAAACGGTTTCCAACCACGGGACGGACCACCGGGCGCAGACGCAGCGGATGCTGTCGGGCCGGGGCGCGGCGAAGTACCCGATCAACGACGTCATCCATGCCTGCGAGCACCCGCTGCCGTGGGGACGACGCTCCAGGCGGCCGCGCGGGCGGACAGCTCTACGCCCTGTCGCCGCCGAAGCGCACCGCCGGCTTCGGCCTCGTGTCCACGTCGAGCCGGAAGATGTCCGGCCGCGCGTAGTGGCCAACGACGTCGAGGTCGAGGACCGCGCGGTCGATGGCGGCCATGTCCAGGTCCGCGACCAGCACGGCCTCGCCGTCGCGGACCGGTCCGGCCAGCACCTGGCCCAGCGGGTCCACGATGACGCTGCCGCCGTTGATCAGCACGGCGTCGGGGCCGTCGGCCGCCACCGGGTAGTCGTCGGGGTAGTCGGACCGGCGCGCGAACTGGCAGGCCGAGAGCACGAAGCACCGCCCCTCGAGGGCGATGTGGCGCATCGTCGCCTGCCACGCCTCGCGGTCGTCCACGGTGGGCGCGCAGTAGAGCGCGATGCCCTGCGCGTACATCGCGAGGCGCAGCTGGGGCATGTAGTTCTCCCAGCAGATCACCGCGCCGAGGCGGCCCAGCGGGGTGTCCACCACCGGCAGCGTGGAGCCGTCGCCCTGGCCCCAGATGAGGCGCTCGACGGCGGTGGGCATGACCTTGCGGTGCTTGCCGAGGAGCGTGCCGTCCGCGCCGAGCAGCAGTGCGGTGCAGTAGAGCGTGCCGCCGTCGCGCTCGATGACGCCGACGACGAGGTGCATGGCGTGGGTCCGGGCGAGCTCGCCGAGGCGGCTGACGACGGGACCGGGCACGTCGATCGCGGCCTCGCGGTAGCGGCCGAACCACTCCCGCCCCTCCGGCGTGCGGCGACCGACGGTGGCGCCGAAGTCCGCGCCCTTCGGATAGCCGCCGACCAGCGCCTCGGGCAGGACGGCCAGCTCGGCGCCCTGCGCGGCGGCGTCGGCCACGAGACGCTCGACGCGCTCGAGGGTCGCTGCGGTGTCGAACGCGGCCGAAGCCGCCTGGATGACCGCGACCCGAACGCTCCGCTGCTCCATCCTCACGCCTCCTCGACTGCCTCGTTGGTCTCGCGCGGCGCCACTTCGGGTCGCCGGTCCGTCACCTATGCCTATGGTGACTGCCGACTTGCCGTGATCGCCGACTTGCTGCCCAGCCAGCCCGCCAGGGTCACCTACCGCTCGCCCGTCCGTCACCTATGCCTATGGTGACTCTTAGCGCCCGCTCTCGGCCGTGTGTCCACCACCCATGCCTGTGGCGCATGCCTGACGCCCGAAGGTTGCGGCTGGCGCCGGATTCGGCGACGCTGGCCGGCAGCCTTCCGGCTACCAGTCCTCACAGGCATACCTGACGGACCGCCAGCGGACCACGCGTCCGGAGCGCAGCTCGCGGACCACGTGCCGGGGCGCAGCTCGCGGACCACGCTTGGGTGCCCGGGGCGCCCAGGGCCCCACAGCAGAAGCACGAAGACCAGCGTACCGCTGCCCCACCCGGCTATCCCCGGCCGAACACCGCCTCGCGGTCGGCACGCGCTCGCCGGGTCCAGGGTCCCGGCATCCCGTCGCCGATCGGGTGGCCGTTGAACCGCGTGACCGGCAGGATGCCCGCCACCGACGACGACACGAAGGCCTCGTGCGCGGCGGCCAGCTCGTCCGGGGTGAGCCAGCCCTCGACCGCGCGCAGCCCGACGCCGCCGGCCCAGCGGAGCAGCCACGAGCGCGTGGTGCCCGGCAGGATCGCGCAGTCGAGGGCGGGAGTCGCCAGCTCCAGCACGGCGTCGGTCGCGGTGCGGACGAGGAAGACGTTCGCCGTGGTGGCCTCGGACAGGTGGCCGGTGATGGTCAGGAAGATCGCGTCGTCGGCGCCGGCCCGGCGGGCCTCGATGCGCGCGTAGACGTAGTCGGCGCGCGACGTGGTCTTGAGCGTGGCGATGGGGTTCTGCGGGTCGCGGCGCACCGCCGAGGCCACCAGCGCGATGCCGTGCTCGAGGTGGTCGGCGGGCGGCGGCTCCACGGGCCATGCCTGGATGACGATCGTGGGGGTGAGGTGCACGTCGCGCGGCGGGAGCAGGCCCCGCGAGGCCCAGACTCCCCGCGATGCGGTGATCCGGATGGACGCGTCGCCGTCGGGCCCGTCGAGGTCCTCCGCCGCCAGCAGCTTCGCGATCCCGTCGGCGAGGCGCACGTCCACGTCGTCGGGCAGCTCGAAGGCCAGCCCGGCCGCCGACCGGTGGAGCCGGGCCACGTGCTCGGGCAGCTCGGTGCAGCGGCCGGCCTTCGCGCGGAGCGTCTCGAAGATGCCGTCGCCCAGCTGGAAGCCGCGGTCGGTGACGGAGAGGTGCGGCGCGTCGGCAGGCAGCACCTCGCCGTCCACCCACACGAATCTGGGCCCCGACGCGCTCACGGTTGCACCTCCACGCCGCCGACCGACGACAGCGGTCCGCGCGCCTTCGCCACGGTCTCGTCCCACTCCGCCTCGGCATCGCTTCGGTGCGTGATCCCGCCGCCCACGTGCAGCGTGAGGCGAGCCCCGTCCGCCACGAAGGTCCGGATCAGGATCGACGAGCCCATCCGCCCGTCGGCGCCGAGCCACACCATCGCACCGCAGTACGGGCCGCGGCGCACCGGCTCCAGGCGCTCGATGACCTCCATCGCGCGGATCTTCGGCGCGCCCGTGATCGACCCGCCGGGGAACGACGCCGCCAGCAGGTCGAAGGCGTCCCTGCCAGCCGCGAGCCGGCCCGTGACCGTGGTCACCAGATGCTGGACGCTCGCCGTCCGCTCCAGGCGCAAGAGCCGTGGCACGCGCACGGTGCCGGGCACGCACACCCGACCGAGGTCGTTGCGGAGCACGTCCACGATCATCACATTCTCGGCTTGGTCCTTGCGGCTGGCCAGCAGCTCGCGCGCCAGCGCGCGGTCGTCCTCGCGCGTGCGGCCGCGCGGCCGGGTGCCCTTGATGGGGTCGGTGCTGACGTTGCCGTGGGCGTCCACAGACAGGAACGGCTCGGGCGAGGCGGACAGGAGCGCTCGCGGGTGGCCCGTGCGCGGGTCCGCCCCCAGGTCGAGATACCCGGCGAACAGCGCCGGGTCCCCCGTGCGCAGGCGCCGGAAGACGGGCCACGGGTCGTCGGCGAACGGCGCCTCGAGGCGGCGCGTCAGGTTGGCCTGGTAGATCTCGCCCTCGGCGATGGCGTCGCGGACCGCCGCCACCCTGTCGACCCACTGCGCGTGTGTGGTGCCGGAGACGAAGATGAGCGGTGCCAGACGATCGACGCGGGCGAGGAGCGGCGTCGCCGGGCGGGGAGATGCCAGCCGGGCGCGGACAGCCGCCAGACGCCGATCGAGCCCGGCGGCATCCCCGTCGAGCGCCCGGCCGCCCAGCCAGGCGCGCCCGGTCCGGCGGTCCCACGCGATCGCCCAGTCGTGGAGCGCCAAGCGGAGTTCGGGGAGCGGCTGGTCCGCGGCCGCGATCGACGGCACGCGCTCGAGGCGGCGACCGAGGTCGTAGGAGAGGTACCCGATGAGCCCGCCGAAGAAGGGGGGCAGCTCGCCGGCGCCATGGGCTCGCGCGCCGGCCGGGTCGCCGGCATCGTCGGCCGCCGCTGCATCGCCGGCCTCCCGCGCGCCGCCGTCGGTGGCCCGGGCCTCGTCCCCGCCCACGACATCGTCCCCGCCGCCCGCAAGCCTCGCCAGCAGCCGTCGTGCGTCGGCGAACAGGTCCGGACCCCGGGACGGCGCCTCGAGAACGGCCATCGGATCGGCCGTCAACAGGCTCCACCGGCCGGTGCGGCCGGGCCGCGCGCTCTCGAGCAGGACGAGGCCCGGCAGCTCGCGGAGTGCCTCGGCCGCGTCCATGGGCGCAACCCCGTCCAGCTCCGGGAGGCGATCCGCGCGCGCGGTCGCGGCCCGGGCCACGGCGCTGCCACGGCCTGTCGCGGGGCGGCGGTCGGGATGGGAGTCCGGCATCGAAGGCACGCGGCGATGATAGGGTGCACGGAGGGCGTCCCTGCAATGACGACCGGCGGCCACGCGGAGGAGCGATGCGCGCGCGAGAGCTCGGGATCAAGATCGGCCTGCTCGAGCCCGGCGAGCTGGACACCATCACGGACGTGCCCGGCGTGCAGGTGGGCCACACCACGCTGATCTCCGGCGACGGCCCGTTGGCGGTGGGCCGGGGCCCGGTGCGGACCGGGGTGACGGTGGTTGTCCCGCATGGGGACGACGTGTGGACGGAGCCCGTCTTCGCTGGCTGCCACCGCCTCAACGGCAACGGCGAGCTCACGGGGCTGGAGTGGGTCCGCGAGTCCGGGTTCCTCGGCGGGGTCATCGGCATCACCAACACGCACTCGGTGGGGGTGGTCCACGACGCGCTGATCGCCCACGCCGCTCGATCGCGTGCCAACGAGTCCGTGTTCTGGTCGCTGCCGGTGGTGGGCGAGACCTATGACGGCGCGCTCAACGACATCAATGGGTTTCACGTGAAACCATCGGACGTGGACGCGGCGCTGGCGTCGGCCTCGGGCGGTCCCGTGGCCGAGGGCAACGTGGGCGGCGGGACCGGGATGATCTGCCACGAGTTCAAAGGCGGGATCGGCACGGCGTCGCGTCGAGTCGCGGACAAGGACGGCAGCTGGGTCGTGGGCGCGCTGGTCCAGGCGAACTACGGCTCGCGCGAGCTGCTCCGGATCGACGGCGTCCCTGTGGGCCAGGAGATCCCGACCTCTGCGGTGCCGAGCCCGTGGGATCAGGTCGAGCAGCTCGAGGACGCCGCGCGGAAGGCGCTCGCGAGGCCGGGCGGGCGGTTGCCGACATCGGCGCGGACCGGGCCCGAGGGCGGGTCGATCATCGTGGTCCTCGCGACGAACGCCCCGCTGCTCCCCCACCAGTGCACGCGCCTCGCGCAGCGGGCGGGCCTCGGCATCGCCCGGATGGGGAGCATCGCCTCGCACGGCTCGGGCGACCTGATCGTCGCCTTCGCCACCGGCAATCGGGGCCTGTCCCGGACGGCGGGCGAGGAGGATCCGCGCCGGACCGTTGCCGCGCAGATGGTGGTGGACAAGGCAATCAACCCGATCTTCCAGGCCGCGGTCGAGGCCACCGAGGCCGCGATCGTGAGCGCGCTGCTGGCCGCGGAGACGCTGGTGGGGCGCGACGGGATCACCGCCCACAAGCTGGACCACGGGCGCCTGGTCGACATCATGGCCCGATACGGCAGGGGGCCCAAGACGCTTGCGGCGCGCGCGAACCTGGGGCGGGCGCCGAGGCCAAGGCCCGAGCCGCCGAAGGCGACCCTCGGCTGAGCCCGACACTCGCCGATTGCGCGGTCCGTGCGGGCTGACGCCGCGCGGCGCGAATCGCGGCGACCACGCGTCGGGGTTGCGCGGGGTCCGCGTTGGGTTGACACTGCGCGGCGGTGGCACGGCGGTGGAGCGGAGGGCCAGGAAACCGTGGCAGACGACAGCGGGCCGGCGGCCGTCATCCGGCTGGCGACGCCCGACGACGTCCCGGCGATCCGCGCAATCCTGGCGGCCCACGGCAACGACGACCCGCCCGGGCAGCTGCGCGGGCCCGACATCGTGGGGCCATACCTTCGGCACCTGATCGCTCGGCAGCGTCCGATGGTCAGCGAGCTGCCCGGCGCGGGGGTCGTGGCGTTCGGCGCCGTAGCGGATGTGGATGTCTCGTGGCATCTTGCGGACCTGTTCGTCCACCCCGCGCGACTGGGCCAGGGGCTCGGCAAGCCGCTGCTCCAAGCACTGTTCGGCGATCGCCAGCCGCGGACCACCTTCGCCTCGGACGACCCGCGCGCGCTGCCCCTCTACGTGCGGACGGGCATGGCGGCCCGATGGGTGTTGCTGTACCTGCGCGGCGGGCAGGAGCACGCGCGGCGCGCCGCTGCCGACCCGCGAGCCGGACGGCTCGAGGTTGTGGACGGCGCGCCTTCGGACCTGGCGGCACTGGAGCTGGCCTGGACCGGCGCCGACCGAACCCGCGACTACGAGCTCTTCGCCGCCTGGCCGGGCGCCGACCCGTTCGTCATCCAGGACGCCGATGGCCCGGTGGCGGTGGGCTCCGGTCGCGACCGGCAGGTGGGGCCCGCAGCCCGCGCGGTCGACCGCCTGGTGGTGCGGCCGGGTGCCGAGCCGGTGGGCCCCGTGCTGGCGGCAGCCGCCCGCTCATTGGCCGGGGGCGCCGTGCTGGACGTCGCGGTGCCGGGGCCCAATCCGGCCCTGCCGATGCTGCTGGAGCTCGGCTTCGTGATCGACGACCGCGACGTCTACTGCGCCGGTCCGACTGACCCGGTGGATCCGCGCCTTCGCCTCGTGAACGGCGGACTGCTGTAGCGGCCGCGCGCAGTGGCAGCCGTCTGGTGGGCGGCGCGGCGGGGATGGGGCGGCGGCTCTCGCTGCTGCGAGCACACCGCGTCCGTAGTGCAGATCTGGCTCGAGGCGGTCTGCGTCGCCCAGCTGTATGGTCGGCATCGGGTCGATCCGACCCGATGCGCCTCCCGTCAGGGCGCGCAGTCGCCAGGCGACCCGGCAGGACTTGGAGGAGGCGGACCGGCCACCCGTCCTGGGAGGCCGTGTGGCAGCAGTGGGTCAGCCGTAGGCGACGAGGGTCGGGACGCCCGTTGCCTGGTTCACCTCCACCCAGTAGTGCGCCGGGTAGGTCCCGCCCCGCACGGCCTCCCTCGCATCAATCTGGACGAGCCAGACGGGCTGCCCGGCGTTCGGGCCCCTCGGCTCCCCGGTGCCCTCCTTCACACTTGAGGTGAGATCGGTGATCGTGACGGTGATCGATGACGCGTCAGGGGTCGCGGCGCAGGATCGGATCAGCGCCACCGCGGTCTGCTCGGCCGAGCCGGCCGACATCGGGCCCGACGCAAAGGAGAAGGTGATCGGGGCCGGGCTGTAGCCGTATGGCTGGCAGGAGACCTGGGCAGGCCGCGGGCTCGCCGTGTTCGCGCAGCCCGCGAGGAGGGCCAGCGGGAGCAGGAGGCAGCACAGGCGCATGGCAACCCCCAGACTGCGCGATGCCAGCGCGAGTTCCGCACGCGCTGACGCCCTCTCGGGGCAGGCTCTGAGCTCAGAGGCCCGGCGGCTTGATGCTCGGCAGGCTGCAGCTTCCGATGGTGCCCAGCAGCAGCCCGCCCAGCGCCAGCAGCCGCGGCGGGATCCGGAGAACGCGGGGGCGCCGGGGCATCCTGAGGCCGCCCACTTGAGTCAACGCCTACCCTCCCTTCGCGAGCCGGTCTCGGCGCGCGAACTCGTCCAGCGCTTCGCGACACTCGGCCGCCTGGCGCAGGGCCTGGCGCACGATCCATGGGTCGACACGCGACGAGTCCTCCACCGTCACGGTGGCCCCGCCGGGCCCCTCGTCGAGCACGATCCCCGAGCCGTTTCGATAGTCCGCCAGCCAGTTCGCCTGGAGCGCGACCAGCGTCGACACGACCACGGCCCGCGTGAACAGCCAGTCAAGGTGCGAAGCGTTGAGGTGCGCCACCAAGGCATCGATGGCGACGGGCCGGCCGCGCTCCATCCGGGCCACCGCGTCGACGACGCGCAGCGAGGTGAAGGGGTCGCCAGACTCCGCGATGACCGGGGGCGCGGGCCGCTCGGCGGGGAACCCGACCGGCGCCGCCCGCCCGAAGGTGCCCGCACCGGGGCCCGTCACCGTGCTGCCTCCGCGTCGTCGGCGCCGTTGGCGTGCTCTGGGCCCGGAACCGCGGCGGGGCCGGCGGTCGCGACGTTGGGCGCGTCGGCCGCTCCAGAGGCGGCCGCTCCGGCGGTCGCGACGTCGGCCGCGTCGGCCGCTCCAGAGGCGGCCGCTCCGGCGGTCGCGACGTCGGCCGCGTCGGCCGCTCCAGAGGCGGCCGCTCCGGCGGCGGTCGCGTCGCGGTGAGCAGCCCGTCGATCATCCGCGTTCCGCTCCGCCGTGGCGTCCACCGACGGCAGACACACCCCGTCCGGACCGCACCAGACGTCCGAGGCGAGTGTCGCGTCGTCTGGCAGGACGAAGGTGAGCATCGTTCCGTCGCCCGCGGGCACTGGCGAGTCCGGCCGTGCGTGGTGGACGAACTCCTGCGGAGGCGGCGCGGTGCGCCAGACCTGCTGCTCGAACCCGAACAGCACCCCGCCCACCGTCTGCGCCGCAGACGGACGTCGCCTGCGCACCTTCGCGGGCAGAGCGGCACCATCGGGCTCGGGTTCGTCAGCGCTCGTGTGGGACATCGGCCCGATTCTACGCAGCCGAGGATCGAGCGCCTCGGGGCGGCCGAACGGCGCGCCCGCCGCCCTCCACTGCGGAGGCACGCTGCCCGCCCAGCGGGCACACCGTTGCACCTGCCCGCCCAGCGGGCACACCGTTGCACCTGCCCGCCCAGCGGGCACGCTGCCCGCCCAGCGGGCACACCGTTGCACCTGCCCGCCCAGCGGGCGGCTGGTTGCGTGGGCGATCGGGCCAGAGGCCTGATCGGCCCGGCTTGCGGCACAACCTGCCCGCCCAGCGGGCACACGCGCCGCATCGCCCGCCCAGCGGGCACGCGGTTGCACTTGACCCCGGCGCGCACGCGCGGCGGCTCGACGGCGCGCACGCGCGGCGGCTCGACGGCGCGACGGCGC
>JAKAMV010000311.1 GCA_021812735.1 Chloroflexota bacterium
GGTTCCCAAGGGCGACATCGCGTGGTACCAGGCAGGGACCCGGCTGCGGCCGTACGGCTACCCCCGGGCGTTCGTGCCGAACATCGCCCATCAGCACATCGTGGTCCTGCGCAAGGCGCCCGCCCCCAAGACAGCGCGCCGGCAGGGCTAGGCGTCGCCGAACTTCTGGCGGCGCTCGGTGTACACCCGGAGGATGTCCTCGAAGCTGCCCGGAGCCGGGCCCTCGTCACCGGCGGTCCAGGTCGCAGCGACGCTCGAGGGCGGGCGCGGCGCCGGCGTCGCGCCCGCGGGCGCCGGCAGCGATGGCACCGGCGGCGGCGGGGTGGTCGGCTGCGGCGCGGCATTGGCGGGTGGTGCGTCGACCGCGGGCGTGCCCAGGACCATCTTGTGGAGCCAGCCTTGGCGACCGTCCGGGCAGAGCACTCGCCAGTAGGTGCCGAGGCGCTCGAGAAGCACCACCTCGTCGCCCGCGTCGAGCGAGCCGATCTCGACGCCCCGGACGTCGTCGGGCTGATCGAGGAGGCTGACCAGGCGGTACCTGATGCGCCGCCGCTCAAGGCCCGAGACCACCTCACCGGCTTGGCCCGTGAAGGTGAGGTTGATCGCCGTCCGAGCCGTTCGTGCCGGGTCGGCCTTGCGTGCCTCGAGGAGCGACTGGCGACGCCAGCGCGGGATGTCCGTGTCCTCGGGCCCGCCCAGGGCGGGCACCGCGGCCGCGGCCCGGACCGCGGTGGCGACAGAGTCCGCGTCCTCGACGAGCACCGTGGCTGGGACCAGGTTCGCGCCTGACGCGGTGGGCATGCCGCTGGCGGCGGCCGCAGCGAGCACGTCGTCGGGCGCCGTCGGCGCCTCGTCGCGGCGGCGCCGACCGAAGGACAAGAACGCCATCGACATCGCGACGCCGCCCGTGGTGACGATCATCGTGGGCGCCAGACGTTCAAGGACGGCCAGGGCGCTCGACGAACCGCCGAATGGCGACGCCCAGGCGGCAGCGGCGCTTCCGGCGCCCGTCGGAGGCGCGAGGTGAGCACCACCCGGGCCGCCCGTGCCGGTGCCGCCGGCACCCCCGGAACCGACCGGGGGCACGAGGACGGCCGTTTGGGCGGTTGGCGTCGGCAGCGGCGAGGCCGGGGTGGTTGCGAATGCGGTTGCGAATGGGGAGGCGCCGCTGGTCGCGGCCGGTCCCCCACCCGCCGACGAGGTCGGGGTGGCGTTGGTCGTGGGGGTCGGGGACGTCGGCGTCGCGAGGGCCGTCGGCGCCGGCGCCTGCTGGTCGGTCGCACTCGGGGCGGGCTGCGCCGTCGGCACCGGGGTGGCATCTGGCGGGGACGACGGCTCCGGGGTCGGCGCGGGCGCGGGCGTGGGCCGTGGCGTCGGGGTCGGCTCCGGGGTCGGCGTGGGTGCGGGCGTCGGGGTGGGGCTGGGCGCGGGCGTGGGCGTGGGCCGTGGCGTCGGGGTCGGCGTGGGCGCGGGCGTCGGGGTGGGGCTGGGCCCCTGGATCGCGACCGTCGGGCCATCGACCGACCCGACCGCGCCGCTCTGGTTCGCGGCGACGAACTCGGTGGGCCAACTCCCGGCCGGGAGCAGCAGCGTCACGCTGTACGCGACCCCTTTCCGCTCGGCGGTGCTGCTGCCGCTCTGCGCCATCGCGTGCGTCGCACCCGCCACGTTGAGGCGCACGTACGCGGGCGCGAGCTTCTCCTGGCTGTGGTACGTGACGCTGAACGTGATGCTGGTGGTCGTCGTTCCTGTGGTGGGCGACGCCTTGGCGCCGTCGAGCCAGACGTCGCCTTGGCTGGCCGCGAAGGCCGGCATCACGGCGGCGAGCACGAGCAGCATCGCTGCGGCGGCCGAGCGGACGCGGACGCTTCCCACCGCGCCGAGGACCGCTGGGACTGTGCGATACGACTTGCGACCCACCGAGGCGTCCCGCCTCCCCTGCTGCATCGGGGACAGGCGCAGCATCCCGGACCGGGCATGGTGGCGGCAATGGTACGGGGGTCCCTGCCCAGACCTGACCCCGGTCATGGCCCCCCGGCCTCCGCGGCGGCGCCGGCCACGGCGCGCGACCCTCGAGGCGGTGCGTGCTCGCACGCTGCGGTGTCGGAGCGGTGCGCTGGTGTGCGTTCTCTGGGACCCGAGCGTCCTCCTACCTAGTCCTATTCGGCCACGCGCAGGCGCGCGACGGGCGCCCAGGATCGGGTCATGCAGGTGATCGCAGCGGCTCCCCCCGTCACCACTGTCCAGCGGCTGGCCGTCGCCAGGTCGGCCGTTGTGGCGGCGCTCCTCCTGGTCGCTGCGGCGTCCCTCGCCTGGCTGTTCCTCGGCACGCCGATCGTCAGGTCGCTCATCCCCGAGGGCCGGCCCTCCGACGCCCAGGTGATCTTCAACGTCCTCGTGTGGACGGCGATCCTGGTTGCACCGGCCAGCCTGCTGCTCATCGGCGTGACGCGGCTGCTGGGAGCCGTCGAGTCGGCCGCCGCCCTTCGGCCGAGGCCGCTGAGCCCGGCGGTCCGCGATGCCCTCACCGACGACGTGCTGGCCGCGACAGACCTGTGCCTGCCAGGCGGCCGGCGCGTGCACGAGCTGGTGCTCGGGGCATTCGGCATCGTGGTGGTCGGCGTGGTGCCGCCGCCGGCGATCAGCCGGGCTGTCGGCACGCGTTGGGAGGTCCGCGATGAGCGCGGTCGGTGGATCCCCGTCGAGGGCCCGACGGACCGCTGCGCACGCGACGCCGACCGCGTCCGCAGCTGGCTCGCCGCCGACGACCGCGACTTCCTGGTCAAGGTGTACGCGGTGGTGGTCAGCGGGGATCCACGGGTCGAGCGCACCCCGAACTGCGCGGTGGTTCGGCCGGATGACTTCAGGGCCTGGGTTTCCGGACTCGCGCCGCAGCGGGGCCTGACTGCCAGCCGTCGCGAGCACGTCGAGCAGATGGTGCGGGAGATCGCCGCGAACGGGACGTCGCGCTGAAGGGGCATTCGCGACGGGGCGGACACGGAGCCAGCCCTCGCACCCTGCAATCGGATGTCTGCGACGAGCCTCTGCGATCCAGGGTGCCGCGGGCAGCTGACTCGATGGCACCGTCCTGAGGCTGCAAATCCGACCGTACCGGACCCCATCGGACCATTGCGCCATGGCCGATCGCGAACGCCGGTTCGAGGCTGCGGGCGTTGGACCAGAGTCGCACTTGCCGAGCCCGCCCGATGCCGCGCCTGACGAGACGAGTCTTCAGTGACCTCGCGATCTGGATGACCGGGGTCGGCCTCCTGATCGGCCTGGCCTTCCCGCCATTCTGCGTCGTGCTCGGGCTGCCCGCCGGTCGGGTCCTCGCCCCCGACTTCCTCGTCGCCACGATCGCGGCGGGCCTCGTGGTCGGCGCGGTGAACTACGGGCTCGCTCGCCTCGTCGTCGGCTCGCGGCTGGGCCTGCTCGCCGAGCGGATGGGCTCGGTCGAGGCCCAGCTCGCGGCGGCCGTCTTCAGCCAGGACTGGAGCGACTGCGATCCCGAGCGCTGCGCGCTGCCGGTCGACTCGGACGACGAGGTCGGGGCGAGCGCCGCAGCGTTCGATCGGCTGATCGGCACGCTGGCGCGGAGTCACGCGATCGCGAGTGCGATGCGCGACTTCGGCACCGTCCTCTCCGGCGCGTTCGAGCTCGACGAACTCGCGGAGCGGGCGCTCGACAGTCTCCTCCGGCACACCGGGGCCGCGGCTGGAGCCCTCCTCGTCGTCCGCGATGACCGGCTCGAGCCGCTCGCGAGCGCCGGGCTCCGGGGCACCGAGACGCTCCCCGCGAGCGACCACGTCCGGCGCGCCCTGCGGACCGACCGGATCGCCCGCCTCGCGGTCGGGGCCAGCGAGGGCGTCGTCGTCGATTCCCTGCTCGTCGGCCAGGCCGCCCGCGAGATCCTCGTCGTCCCGGTCTCATTCAAGAGCGTCCCGCTCGCGCTCGTCGTCCTCGCGGCCGTCGAGGGGTTCGACCCCGACGGCGTCGGCCTGCTCGAGCACTTCCGGGCGGACCTCGGCCTCGCGGTGAACAACGCGCTCGCCCGTGACAGGCTCGAGCGGCTGGCCGCCGTCGACCCGCTCACTGATGCCTACAACCGCCGGTTCGGCCTGGGCCGCCTGCGCGAGGAGTACTCGCGGGCAGTCCGCGCGGAGGGCCCACTGGGGGTGCTGATGGTCGATCTCGATCACTTCAAGGCAGTGAACGACACGTACGGCCACCTTGCCGGCGACCGGCTGCTGCGCGCGGTCGCGGGTGCCTGCCGGCGGGTCATCCGCGAGGGCGATGTCCTCGTCCGCTACGGTGGCGAGGAGTTCCTCGTCATCCTCCCGGGCGCCGGCGTCGAGGACGTCCGGGCGATCGGAGAGCGAATCCGCCGGGCGATCGGCGAGACGACTGTCGAGGAGGGCGCACTCCGGATCGGGGTGACGGTCAGCCTCGGCGGTGCGACGTACCGCGATGCCGTGGGCTCACACGAAGCCCTGGTCGCGATCGCAGACGGGGCCCTGTACGAGGCGAAGGGAGCCGGACGAGACCGCCTCGTCATGGCCTAGGAGCGCGCCGACGCGGGCAGGCCCCGGTCCCGACAACCGGCCGACCCGTCGGGTGCCGGCGGTCGGCACACCGAGGGAGTCTGGTAGGCGAGACCGGTCAGTACACGAACCAGGCGGCCGGCTCGGTTCGCCGGGCATTAGCGGTGGCTCGGCGGCGACGGGGATGATGCGGTCAGGACTCGGAAGTCGTGGCCGCCTCAAGGCCGTAGCTGAAGACGAGCGTTCGTCCGAGGCTCGAAACGCATGCTCCTGTTAGCCGAGCCGCCCCAGATCGCAGACGCACGGTCGCCGCTAATGCGTTGGCTCGCGGGTTCCGACGTGTGGGCGTGTGATGGGGGTGGCTGGATCGTCTCGCACGTCTATGCAGACAGGCAGGGTCACTGAGCAGTCATCACACGGATTGACTGAGCAACGACACTCTGGCGACTATCACTTGACAGTGCCTTCTAGCATGTGTTGACATGCGGCAACAGTTGCATTGACGCCACGCTTCTTAAGGGGGGAAGATCATGGGCAGGTCGCGGTCACGGAACGCGGCGTTCGGCCTTCTCCGGTGGCGGACCCGACGGCGTGGGGAACCGGCTCACCGAGACCAACTACCTGGGCACGGCCACGTACGCCTACGACCCCGCCGACC
Organism: Chloroflexota bacterium; assembly: GCA_021812735.1. The sequence goes on from JAKAMV010000311.1 coordinate 5,200, forward strand.
GCCTGACCAGCGTCACGCCGCCGGGCGGGAGCCCGGTCGCCTACGCCTACGACGCCAACGGCAACGAGGTCAGCGCTGGCGGCGCGGCCTACGCATACAACCTCGCCAACGAGCTCGTGTCCGCGAGCGTCGGCAACACCACGCAGACCTACGCCTACAGCGGGGACGGGGTGCGCCTCAGCGCCGCCACCGGGAGCCAGGCGTCCAAGACGGTGCGCTACACCGTGGATCGCGCCTTCGCGCTGCCCACCGTGGTCGCGGAGACCGACGGCAGCGGGGGCCTCATCCGCCGCTACGCCTACGGCCTCGCGCTCCTGAGCCAGACGACCTCGAACAAGGGCCCCTACTGGTACCACGAGGACGCGCTCGGCTCGGTCACCGACGTCACGGGCGGCTCCGGAACCCCGCTCTGGTGGGGCGAGTACCAGCCCTACGGGCAGCTGCGAGAGTCGGGCGCGACCTCCCAGGCGCCTCTCAACCCGTTCCTCTTCACCGGCCAGTACCAGGACGGCGCGACGGGCCTCTACTACCTGCGCGCGCGCCAGTACGACCCGTCGACCGGCCGGTTGCTTTCGGTGGATCCGGCGGCCCTCAACATCTACGACCCGTATCAGTCGACGTACTCCTACGCGGCCGGCGACCCGGTTCGGTTCGTCGATCCGGCGGGCCGCGACTGCGTGCCAGCTACTGCCAGCGCGCCGACCGACGTGCTGGGCTGCCTCGTGGCCGGTGCGGGCGCCGCGGCTGAGGCTGGTCTGGCAGCCGCGGGTACGGCTGTCGCCTACGTTGGCGCTTTGGCCATCGTCCTGGGTACGGCACTGCAGGGGGACACGCCGCCACCAGCGCAGGCTGCCCCCATGCCTTCGCCCGTGCCCGTACCAGGGCTGAGCCCCGAGCAGCTCCGCTCATACTGGCGGTTGCTTGGCTACCTCAATCCTGACGCTCACGGCTTCCGGCAGGGAGGCGGCGGGGACACCCCAGGGTGGTGCAAGGCGCATCCAGCGCTGTGCTCGGTACTCCTGGGCGTCCCGGTCGCAACCCTTACAGCCGGGTATGTGCTGTCGGGAGGGGAGCCGGGGGACAGGTCGCCGGGAGGGGAGCCCGAGTACCAGCCTCTCGGGCAGTCGCAATGTCCAGGGAGTCGGGGACGATGAGTCCTGGCAGAATCGATGAGATGAGGAGCTTCCGGGCCTTCGCCAGCCACTTGGTTGTCCGGTGACGGGTGAGAGGGATCCGGGCACACGTCGTCCGGCCGGTCATCTGCCGCGATGATCGCTCTGCTCGGCGTGGCGCTGATCGCGGTGCTGGCTGCGCTCGCGTGGAGGACGTGGCAGCTTCGAACCATGCGCGCCCTGGTCTTCGTCTCGGCGGCGAGCGCGTTCATCCTCCTTGCTGGCCTCATCCCCCTGCGCGCTGCCGCGCTCGTCCAGGTCTCGGCGTGGACGGCCGCGATGTACGTGCTCCTCTTTCGCCGCAATTGGTTCGCCCGCGCGACCGACGAGGAGGGCGCATTCGTCGAGGGGCTCATCGACGAGCTCGACGGGCTCGACCGACTCAGCCGCCGGCTGTTTCCCGTCGACCCGGACGGGCATGTCCTCGGGTTGGAGGCGGCAACACAACGGATCGCTCGCCTCGAGGCTCCTGACGAGGAGCTGGCGGCAGTGCGGGATGAGGCCGTCGAGGGTCTGAACCGGATCCTCGTCACCATCCGGAGCCCGGAACCCATGACGGATGAGGCTTTCGAGCGAGTGATCGCCGGCTGGGCGAAGTTCCAGACCCACTTCGTCTCGATCCTCAGTCGGCGATTTGGTGTGTGGCCGGCGCTGCGGACGAAGTGGCGGCGCCCATCACGAGCTGTCAAGTAGCGCGCAGGTCACAGGTCGAGAAGGTCGTGTCCCCAGACTTGGTGTAACAGCGGGGCCGGAACGAGTACGGCCACCGCGTCATCCTCGCGTCGTTGGATCTGCAACCGACGACACGATGGGAGGCCGCAGTGGCCGACGACAGGATGGCCGTGCTCGACACGGTCCGCAAGGCGATCGCGGATGGCGACGTCGACTTCCTCCGCGAGGGCGTGCGCGTGCTCGCCGAGGCCGTCATGGAGGTGGCCGCCGCCCGGCGGCACCCTGCCCAGGCGCTTGACGTCCACGTGGACGAGCTCGCCCGGCCGCTCCCGGACGTACCGGACCTGCGTCCCGGTGAGCAGGTCGGCGTGGGCGAGGCGGCTGCGCCCGTGGCGGCGGAGGACGCCGTACACGGTCGAGCGCGGATGGCCGAGCAGCGGGCCGAGCCGGTGCGGGCCGACGCGGAGCCTTCCCCGGGCGAGGAGGATCCGGCGCACCTCCCGCGCCGGCAGGTCGCGCGGCCTGGTGCGCGGGCGGGAGCTGCGGTCGTCGAGACCGGGCCGGCCCTCTTCGCGGAACCGTCGGAGCCACTTGTACGCCGTGGCCCGGCTCACGCCCAGCATCTCGGCGGCGGTTGCGGGCGGCCACCCCTCCTCAAGAACGCGGCGGACGAGGAGCAGGCGGCCGGCCGGGGTCAGCTTGGCCGTACGATGGAGCACGAGGGCCCTCCTCCGTCGCGTGGGAGTCAGCGGTCCGGGCCTGTTCGACGATGACACGGCGTTCGATGTGGCCGACCAGTATCGGGGTCTCGTGGAAAGTGGCCTGCCGGGCGAGGCCGCAACCGACCGGGTTCTCGCCGATTACGGATGACCTCGACGACCCCGATGTCTCCTGCCCGCTGTGGCTGGCCCTCGCCGACGCGCAGGTCCGCATCGGTCGGCTCGAGCCGCGGGTGCGCGACATGGGCGCTCGAGATCATCGACGTGTATCACCAGCCGGACGGCTATCGGGCGAGGCGCGGCATCATCGGCCGCCCCACGACGGTCCTCCTCCAGCGGCACCCGCCAGGAGGGCCAACACCATGAGCGAGCCGACGATCGCCGCCGGGTGGCCCGAGGGCCCGTCGGGCGGGCTCCTGCTCCTCCTCGTCCTGCTCCTCCTCGCGCTCGACCTCGGGCGCTCGGCGAGCGAGCGGCTGACCGTCGCGGTCGGCGCGGTCCGCCTGCGCCCGCCCACGCTCGTGCCGCTCGCGGACGCCGAGGCGGCGACCGCCGTCGGGCTGCTGGGCGGGGCGCTCACCGACTGCGTCGCGGCGTCGGGGCAGGCGCCGACATCGTGAGCGAGACCGTGCAAGTCGCCACCTACACCCGCATCAGCACCGACGAGACCAACCAGCCCTACTCGCTCGGCGCCAAGCGCGACCGGCTCGACGCCTTCGTCGCCTCCCAGCCCGGCTGGCAGGTCGTCGCGCGGTACCCCGATCAGGCGTCCGGCAAGAGCCTGGAGCGGGCGGCCCTGACGGAGCTTCGGGCAGCGGCCGTCGCCGGGCGCTTCGACCTCCTCCTCGTGTATCGGGTCGATCGCCTCTCGCGCAACCTCGGGCAGCTGGTGGCGCTCATCGAGGAGCTGGCGGGCCACGGCGTGGGCTTCCGCTCCGCCACCGAGCCCTTCGACACCGCCAATCCCGCCGGCCGCATGCTCGTCCAGCTTCTCGGCTCGTTCGCCGAGTTCGAGCGCGCCAGCCTGCTCGATCGCATCGGGGCGGGCATGGAGCGCAAGGCCGCGCGCGGCGAGTGGTGCGGGGGGACGCCGCCCTACGGCTACCGGAAGCCGCGCGGCACAACGGTCTTGCAGCCCGATCCCTCGACCGCTCCCGTCGTCGCCGGCATCTTCCGCCGCTACGTCGAGACCCGCGAGGGCGCCCGCCAGGTCGCCGGCTGGCTCGACGGGCAGGGCCTTCGCACGCGGACCGGTGGACGCTGGTCGACCACGAGCGTGCTCGCGCTGCTGCGCAACCGCGCCCACATCGGCGAGGTGAGCTTCCGGGGCGCCTGGGGTCCCGGGGGCGCATGCGCCGATCGTTGAGCGCGACCTCTTCGAGGCGGCCCAGGCGATCCTCGACGCCCGGGCCGGCGACCCCGCGCTGCGGCGCACGAACCCCTCGGACTACCTGCTCTCCACCCTGCCCTTCGTGTGCGACCGGTGCGGGCATCCCATCGTGGGAGCCAGCGCCCGGGGACGAGGTGGCGTGCGCTACGCCTACTACACCTGCACCACGCGGGTGAAGCGAGGATCGGCCGCCTGCGACCAGCCGCGCCTGTCCAAGGGCGAGCTGGAGGAGGCGATCCTCTCGCAGATGACCGAGGTCTATGCCGACACGGGGTTGGTGGGTGCCGCTCTGGAGGACGCGGCGGCGGCTGCGCGAGTGGCGCAGGCCGGGGCCGAGCAGGCCCGAGAGGGACTCACGCGCGGGGCGGCGGAGGTGCGCCGCAGGCTCGGGCGCTACTTCGCGGCCTTCGAGGCGGGCGAGCTCGACGCGCCGCTCGTGCAGGCCCGCCTGGCCGAGCTGCAGGCGCAGCTGGCCGCCATCGAGGCGCGCCTGGCCGAGGCGCCGCG
>JAKAMV010000312.1 GCA_021812735.1 Chloroflexota bacterium
GTCCGACGATCCGCTCTCGGTCGCCATGGCCGACGCCCGGAGCGAGGAGGAGCGGTCCGCCACCGCGCTCCAGCTCGACGCCTTCCACAAGACGTTCAACTTCTGCCTGTCCTGCCGCCAGTACACGTGCGGCAACTGCTGGAACGTCGAGGAGGGCCGCTGCCTCTCGTGCTCGCCGCGATCCGACACGGCTTCGGCGGAGCCCACGGAGACGGTCGATTCGGCAGCCGTGGCAGAGCGTCTGGCCGCCATGACGGCAGCATCCGCACCAGCTGCACACGATGTCATCGGCGTCTCGGCGTGGCCCGAAGCCGACCTGCCGCGGCGCGCCCCCGAGCTGGCGTCGCTGCCCGTGGTCGCGGCGCCCGAGCCGGACACGGCGAGCGCCCGCGCGCTACCCGAGCCCTCCTCGGTCGAGGCTGCCTCCGCCGAGCCGCTGGCCGCCAAGGCTTCCGCGCCCGAGGTCCAGCCGGTCCAGTCGCTCGCGCCGGAGGTCGAGGCGGTCGCGCCCGAGGTCGAGGCGGTCGAGGCCGAAGCGGGTGCCGTGGAGTTCGATGCGGTCGAGGCCGAGGTCGAGGCGGGAGCGCCGGAGGTCGAGGCGATCGCGCTCGAGACGGCCGAGCAGTCTATGACCGAAGCGGCCCAGTTCGAAGGGGTGGCCGTCCGGACTGAACCGGCGGAGGTCGAGGCTGTCACAGCCGAGGCGGTCGAGCCTGAGTCCGTCGGGGCCGAAGGGGCTGCCGTGCAGCTCGAGGCGGTCGAGCAAGTCGAGGCCGAAGTCCCGGCCATGGAGCCGGCCGAGGCAATCGCCGTCAGCGCTGTCGTTTCCGAAGCGGCGCCCATCGAGCCAGTCGCCGCCGAATTGGTCGAGCAGGCCCCGGCGGTCGAGACCGAAACCGTCGGCGGCGAACCTCTGCCGCTCGAGCCAGATCCCCTCGCTGGTGAGCCGGCGGCCGTTCCGCAGCTCCACGGCGTAAGGGTCGGCGAGAGCCTCGATCAGGCGATCGCGGCCTACGAGGCAAGCCTCCTCGCCCGAGAGGCCGAGGCCGCGCGGGCGCTCTCCCCTGCTCCGGCGCTCGAGGATGCGGCCGCCGAAGCTGAACTCGTCGCCGCGACGACTGAAGCTGCGGTCGATGCTGAGCCCCTCGCGCAAGCCACCGATGTCGCGGAGCCGGAGGCTGTCGCGGAACTCGTGGCAGAGCCGGCCGAGCTGGCCGAGGGGGCGCCGGAGCCGGAGGCTGTCGCGGAACTCGTGGCAGAGCCGGCCGAGCTGGCCGAGGTCGTAGCGGAGCCTGAGGCGCCAGCCGAGCCCGAGGCCGTCGAAGCCCAGGCCGCGGCCGTCCAGCCCGCCGCAGAGCCTCAGACGGATCGACTCGTGCCGGAACCCGAGCCGGTTGCCGCCGCGGCTATCGCTCCTGAGGCTGCTCCCCAGCCGCCGGTCGAGCCGGCCCCCGCCCAGCCGTCATCGCCCGCTCCCGCCTCGATGGCCCCGGGCTGGCTCACCGTCGCCCCGGACGACGGTGCCGCCCCCGCCTGGCCGCAGCGGCCCACCTGGCCCGCGAGCACTCGCCGGCCGTTGGAGGGCGCGACGTTGGCCGGCCGCCGCATGATGCCCACCAGCAACGCCGCAGCGCTGTGGGCCGCCTCGGCGCGCGAGGTGCTGGAAACCGGGCCGCTCGCGGATCAGGCAACCGCCGTTGGGCCGTCCGTGGCACCGAGTGCCCAGCCATGCATCGGCTGCGGCCTGCCGCTCTCGGCCAACGCCCGCTTCTGCCGCCGCTGCGGGAGTCGACAGGACTAGGGGCGCCCGGCGCCGCTGCCGTTCGCCCGACCGCCGTCGGCGTCCTCGCGCAGTCGTTCCACGTCGGCCTCAGCCTCGCGTGCCAGCCGCAGTGCCTCCCCCTCGAGATCAAGGCCCTCGCGCTTCCGGACGTCCGTCCACGCCGCTCCCAGCAGCAGCAGGTTGAACGCGATGGAGAGCCACGCCAGCAGCGCGAACAGCGCGACGAACGCGCCGTAGACGGCAGCGACGCCGACGAGCCGCGGCGCGATGAACGCATACACCTGCGTCAACACTGCGAGCCCGAGCCCCACGACGACCGCCGGCAGCCGAATCGAACGCCAGGGCACGTGCTCGCTGGGGACGTAGCGGTAGCACACCGCCACCGCCGCCACGAACGCGAGGAGCGAGCCAACGGGCGACGCCAGCCCGACGACGATCGAGAGCAGGGCCGAGAGGTTGGGGCCGCCCGGTGCATTGTGCGTGACCCAGGTCATCGCGGAGCCTGCCGTGGCCAGCGCCACGGGCAGGACGATCAGGATCGCCATGAGGGCCACGCCGCGCACGGTCTGGTCGATTTCGTTGCGGCGGGGCGCCCCGGCGAAGACCCGAGACAGGGCCGTGTCCAGGTTCGCGTACAGCCGACTCGAGCCCCAGAGGAGCGTGATGATCGCCAGGATCGAGGTCGGGGCCGCCCCGGACGTGACCTGCTCGAAGGCGACCGCGGCGAGGTCCTTGAAGGGCGGCAGGTTCTGCGCGATGAGCGTCAGGATCTGCTCCCGGTCGGCGGGGTTCCGGACGAGCCAGCCGGCGACGGTGATGCCGAGCAGGAGGCCGGGCAGGACGGCGAGCAGCGAAACATAGGCGAGGCCGCTCGCGATGAGGCCCCCGCCCGCCCGGTCGTAGGTGTCCATCACGTCCCGCAGGCGGCGGATGCCAGGGTTGCCCGCGACGCGCCCGGCCACTCGCTCAGCGAAGGCCCGCATGCCTTCGGAGCGGCGCTCCCCATTGCTCATGGCGCTACGGCACGTCCTCGAACAGACCGGGCTGGAGGTGCTCCGCGGGCACCCGACGCGGCGCCGTGATCAGTGCCCGCACCTCGCCCCGCCGAACGTACCGCCGGCCCCCGAGCTTGATGCTCGACAGCCGCCCCGACCGGGCCCAGCCTCCGATCGTGGCGGGCGCGAAGTGCACATTCGACGTCGCCAGGAGCTCGGCGGCTTCCCCGAGCGTGATCCAGTCAGCGGCGGATGGCATCGGTCAGTCCTTGTGCTCGGACGCGGACGACGGCGATGACGGCGATGACGGCGAAGACGGCGAAGACGCCGAAGACGCCGACGACGGCGACGACGAGCTTGGCTCGCCCGATCCGGAGGGCGACGCCTCGGACTCGGGCGCGGCGTGGTCACCCTGCTTGGAGGACGAAGAGGCCTTCGTCGCGCCGCCGGTCCCGCCGCGGTCCTTCTTGGCCCAGCCCGTTCCCTTGAAGTGGATCGAGGGCGCCGAGAACTGCTTGCGCATGGTCCCCTCCGCCCCGCACGACGGGCAGAAGTGTGGCCCCGGGTCATTGATCCCGTGGAGGATATCGGCGCGGTGGTCGCAGGCGGTGCAGAGGTAGTCGTAGATGGGCATCGTTGGGCTCTTCTGGTTGGGCGGTCAGCCGCGGAGCATCCGCATGCCGCACTTGGGACAGTAGAACGCGCGCTCGTGGCCGGAGGCGAAGCCGCAGTGGGCGCACACCAGGCCTCCGCGACCCGCCGCGGGCACCGGGCGGTCCACCGCGGTGAGGCCCATGGCGTGCTGGCTGCCGAGCACGTTGCCGAGGATCCCGGCAAGGACCCGCTGGGCGATCCGGTCGGTGTCGCCCCGGACGCCCCGCCCGCCCCACCCGACGACGGCGCGGACGATCATGTCGCCCGTCGCCTCGTCCCAGTGGGAGGCCACGCCGCCCACGATCGCGTTGTAGTCGGGATAGCCGGAGGTGTCGGTCTCGCCGTCGAGCAGCGCGCAGGCGAATGTGTCGAACGCGAGATCGATCGCGTCGATCGACTCGAGGACCACCAGCGCGTGGCGGGTGACCGGGCTGAGCTCGTGGTGGGCGTGCAGCCACTGCATCGCCTCCGATGGCCGCGCGATCTGCGGCATGGCCTGCGAGTACTCCAGCGGCAGCGGGTCCACCACCTCGACGTCGCCCTTGGCGAAGCCGATGAGCATCTGCGGCAGCTCGCCGAGCGCGCGAGGCCCGGCACGCATCCGGACCCCCTCACTGCTCTTGCCGGCGTAGTAGAGCTTGAGGGCGAACTCCTGCGCGACCACCTCCTCGGGCGGCCCGACGCGGGTGGCGCTGGAACTCGGGGCGGGCTTGGCGGGCGGCTCGGGTTCGCCGCCGCGCCGCTTCAGGAACTCGAGCGGCACGAAATCCTCCCTGACTCGGCACTCGGCCGGATCGGCGTCATCCTAGCAGCGACCGCCCACGCTCACCCCTGCCGTCAGCGCGCCAGCCGCTCGCGGATGCGCGCGACCTGCTCGGCCAGCTCGGCCTCGCGGGCACGGGCGCCGTCGACGATGGCCGCGGGCGCTCTCGCCGTGAACGCCTCGTTGGCGAGGCGACCTCTCGCCGCGTCCCACAGCCGCTCGGCATCGGCCAGCTCCTTCTCCAGACGAGCACGGTCCGCAGTGGCCGCTGACGCGTCGGCGACACCGGTCCCCACGATCGCCTCAGCCGGCCCGGCGATCACGGCCAGGCCGCTCGCGGCGGCATGGAGCGCCTCAAGGGTCTCGTGACGGCGCAGCGGCCGCCCGTGGGATAGCCGCTCGATCGCCGGGCGGAGGGCCTCGAGAGACGGGGCGAGCGACGGCTCCACGAACACGTCGAGCGGCAGCCAGGCGGCTGGCTCGAGCCTCGCGTCCGAGCGCGCGTTGCGCACCGCGCGCACGAGCTCGACCAGCGCTCCCACCTCGGCCTCGGCAGTCTCGTCGCGCTCCCCCACCCCCGGCCAGCGCGCCACGATCAGCAGCGCCGGGTCGTCCGCAGCGTGCGGGGTCGAGGCCCACAGCCGCTCGGTGATGAACGGCATCACCGGGTGCAGCAGGCGCAGGTACGTGTCGAGCGCCTCGACCAGCGTCCACCAGGTCGCCTCGCGGTCCGCGTCGTCAAGCGTGGCGTCGGCGAGGCGCACCTTCGCGAGCTCGATCCCCCAGTCGCAGTACTCGCTCCAGATTGCGTCGTACAGCAGCCGGGTCACCTCGCCGAAGGCGTAGTCGGCCATCGCCTTGTCCACCGCGGCCACGGTGGCCGCCGCCCGGGAGCGGACCCAGCGCTCAGCCGGGCCGAGGCGGTCGGGGTCTGGCGCGCGGCGATGGGCGTCGGCCGGGATGCTCGCCGGGCGGGCGCCCAGCACGAAGCGGGTGGCGTTCCAGAGCTTGTTGGCGAAGTTGCGGGCGTTCTCGACCTTCGCCATCCCGAAGCGCTGGTCGTTGCCGGGGGTGGCGCCGTGGACGAGCCCGAAGCGGAGGGCGTCGGCGCCGTGCTCGTCGATCGTGCCCAGCGGGTCCACGACGTTGCCCTTCGTCTTCGACATCTTCTGGCCGTACGGGTCCCGGATGAGTCCCGACAGGTAGACGGTGTGGAACGGCGCCTCGCCCAGCAGCTCGATGCCCAGCATCATCATCCGGGCGACCCAGAAGAAGATGATGTCGTAGCCGGTCTCCATCACCGAGCCCGGGTAGAAGCGCCCCAGGTCTTCGGTCTGGTCGGGCCAGCCGAGGGTCGAGAACGGCCACAGGCCGCTGCTGAACCAGGTGTCGAAGATGTCCGGGTCTTGCGTCAGCTTCGCCGCCTCGGCGCAGCAGACCTCGCAGGCCGCCGGCCCCGCCACCTCGGCCGACACCGTGGCGTGGCCGTCCGGGCAGTACCAGGCCGGGATCCGGTGGCCCCACCACAGCTGCCGGGACACGTTCCAGTCCCGGATCGTGGTCATCCAGTGCTCCCACGTCTTCTCGAAGCGCTCCGGAAGGATCGCGGTCCTGCCGCCGCGTGTCGCCTCGAGGGCGGCGGCGGCCAGCGGCGCGGTCCGGATGAACCACTGCGTCTTGAGTCGCGGCTCCACGGCGTCGCTGCTGCGCTGGCAGCGGCCGATCACCATCTCGTGGGCCTGCTCGCCCTCGAGGTCGCCGGCGCCGGCCAGGTCCTCCAGGATCGCGGAGCGCGCCCTGTAGCGCTCCATCCCGTCGTAGGGCGTGCCGGTGTTCGCCACGTGCGCCGCATCGTCGAGCACGGTGGGCATGGCGAGGTCGTGGCGCTTGCCCGTCGCGTGGTCATCGTGGTCGTGGGCCGGCGTGATCTTCACTGCGCCAGTGCCGAACGCCGGGTCCACGACCTCGTCGGCGATGATCGGCACGTCGCGCTCGACGAACGGGATCCGCACCCGGCGGCCCACCAGCTTCGCGTAGCGCCTGTCGCCGGGGTGGACGGCGACCGCCGTGTCGCCCAGCAGCGTCTCGGGACGCGTCGTGGCCACCGTGACCGACGCGGCCTCTGGCTGGCCCGTCGCCTCGTCCACGAGGTGGTAGCGGATGCGCCAGATCGTGCCCGTCTCGGGCGTTGGGATCACCTCGAGGTCGGACACCGACGTGCGGCAGCCGGGGCACCAGTTGACGAGCGCCTCGGCGCGGTACGCGAGGCCCTTGCGGTACAGGCGCAGGAACGCCTCGCGGACCGCCCTGGAGCTGGTCTCGTCCATCGTGAACCGGAGGCGGCCCCAGTCGCAGGAGCCGCCGACCCGGCGCTGCTGGCTGAGGATCTGGGTCCGGGTGGCCTCCACGAAGGCGCGCATCCGCTCGAGGTAGCGCTCGCGGCCCAGGCTGGCGCGGCTCTCCCCCTCACCGGCGAGGATCTTGTCGAGCACGAACTGGGCGGCGATCGACGCGTGGTCGAGGCCGGGCAGGAACAGCGCCGGGCGGCCGGTCATCCGCGCGTGGCGAATCATCAGGTCCTCGACCGTGGTCCGCTGGGCGTGGCCCAGGTGCAGCGAGCCGGTCACGTTGGGCGGCGGCTGGATGATCGTGAACGTGGGCAGCGACCAGTCCGCGGTCGAGCCGGCCCCGTCGGGCGCGAACACGTCAGCGGCCAGCCAGCGCTCGTAGACCTCGTGCTCGAACTCGGCCGGCACGTAGGCCTTGGCGAGCGTCCCGGTCGGCTCGGTCATGGATCGGACTCCCTGAAAATCAAGACGCCCCGCTCGTCCAGCGGACGATTGGGGTCGTGGTGCCACCTGCTGGTTCCGTGGCCGGAGTCCGCGGGTCATCCCCGCGACCTTGTCCGGTCACGCTCTTCGGCGCGCTATCGGGCGCCACCCGCACGGCTCGCGAGCGACCTTCGGACCCGTCGTGCCCGCGCGGCTCGCACCGCCCCGCGCTCGCTTCAGGCCGACCCGGGCCTACTCCTCTCGGTCAGTGCCGTGAGGGCGCGAGTCTACCATGCGGGTTTCGGCACCTGATGAGGGGTCGCGGCGCCGCTCGGCGTCTCGGCGCATCTCCTCAGCGACTGCCCGTTCGGCGAGGTCGTCACCGGCAAGTCCAACCGCATCATCGCCCCAGGTCACCGGCGACGCCCTGCGCCTTGGGCTCCGTGTGCTCCGGCTCATCCGCACTCGTGCGCAGCGCCAGCTCGTGTTCGGCCGCGCGCAGCCAGTCTGCCGCGCCCAGCAGCAGCGGCACCGCGCCCGCGATGATGAACCACGGCCCGAACGCCCCGGCGAGCGCCACCGCCGCGATCCCGAAGCCGACGGCGAGCGGGGCGCCGCTTCGGGTGGGCACCGGGCCCGACTCGTCTGCGAATGGGCCGTTGGGCGTGGGCTCGCCGTCCGCGCCTCCTTCGCCCGGCTTGGCGCCGGACTCGCGGGCGCCGGACCGCAGCACCAGGTACCCCGTCCCGGTCGCCAGCCCGAACCCGACCAGGAGCATGGTGCCGGCGGGTTCGTAGCTGAGGAACCAGTAGGCGACGCCGACCACGAGCGCGTACAGCGACAGGCGGCCGAAGTAGCGGACCTCATCCATCAGGCGGCACCGGTCTCCGATGGCCCGGCCCGGCTGTCGTCGGCCCCGGCCGCTCCATCCGGTCGCGCTGCACGTCTCGTCTCGGCGTCGGCCTCGGCGGCCATCCGCGCATCGAACACCGGCCGGAACGAGCGGATCGGCGGCAGGCGGTCGAAGTTGTGGTGGGGCGGCGGGGAGGAGGTCGCCCACTCCAGCGAGTTCCCGCCCCACGGGTCGGCGGGCTGGTCCGGCGGCCGGCGCAGCGCGCGCCACACGGCGAGCAGGAACGGCAGCATTCCGGCGGCGAGGATCAGCGCCCCGACGGTGGACAGGAAGTTCAGCGCGTCCCAGCCACGGGCGGGCGGGTAGTCCGCGATCCGCCGCGGCATGCCCTCGGCCCCCAGGATGTACTGGGGCACGAAGGTCACGGCGAAGCCGACCATCCACAGCAGCCAATGCAGCCGGCCGAGCCGCTCGTCGAGCATCCGCCCGGTCATCTTGGGGAACCAGAAGTAGATCCCGGCGAACCCGGCGAACATCGACCCGCCGATGAGCACGTTGTGCAGGTGGGCGACCACGAAGTACGTGTCCTGCGCCTGGTAGTCGATGGGCGGCGAGGCGAGCATGACGCCCGTGATGCCGCCGATCGTGAACACGTACAGCAGGCCGATCGACCACAGCATCGGAACCGAGAAGCGCAGGCTGCCGCCCCACATCGTGGCCGTCCAGTTGAAGATCTTGATCCCCGTCGGCACCGCGATCAGCAGCGACATCAGCGAGAAGAACGGCAGGTCCACCTGCCCGGTGGTGAACATGTGGTGCGCCCACACGCCCATGGACAGGCCCGCGATGGTGATCGTGGCCAGCACCATGAACCGATAGCCGAACAGCGGCTTGCTCGAGAAGACCGGCACCACCTCGCTCATGACCCCGAAGAACGGCAGGACCAGGATGTAGACCTCGGGGTGGCCGAAGAACCAGAACAGGTGCTGCCAGAGGACGGGGTCACCGCCGCGCGTCGGGTCGAAGAACCCGCCGCCGAGGTGTCGGTCGATGTACAGCGCGGCCAGGCCCGCCGTGATCGAGGGGAACGCGAACAGGATCAGGGTCGAGGTCACCAGCATCGTCCAGGTGAACATCGGCATGCGCAGCATGTGCATGCCCGGCGCGCGGCGCGCGTAGATCGTGACCATGAAGTTGAGCGCGCCAAGGATCCCGGACACGCCCACCAATGCCACGCCGACGATCCACAGGTCCATCCCGGCACCCGGCGAGAACGCGGCGCCCGAGAGCGGCGCGTAGGCGGTCCAGCCCGCGGCCGCCGCACCGCCGGTCGTGAGAAACCCGGACATGACGATCACCCCGCCGAACAGGAACAGCCAGTACGACAGGGCGTTGAGCCGCGGGAACGCCATGTCAGCCGCACCGATCTGGAGCGGGATGAGGAAGTTCGCGAAGCCGATGGCGAGGGGGCCCGCGAAGAACAGCAGCATCAGCGTGCCGTGGACGGTGAACAGCTGGTCGTAGGTCGAGGCGTCCACGAACTGCTGGCCGGGCGCGGCGAGCTCGAGCCGGATGAGCTCCGCGATCGCCCCGCCGATGAGCGCGAAGCCGAATGCCGTGGCGATGTAGAGCACGCCGATCCGCTTGTGGTCGGTGGTCGTGAGCCAATCGAGCATCGAGCTGCGCGGGGACGTGGAGGCGACCGCGCCGACCGCGCTCACGGGGCGGTGCTCCCGGCCGGGGCGGGGATGCCGCTCGGGGCGGGGCTCGCGGCAGGCGTCGCGCCCGGGGTCCAGCTCCCGGCCGGGGCCGCGCTGGCGCCGGACTTCCGACCC
>JAKAMV010000313.1 GCA_021812735.1 Chloroflexota bacterium
CCTCGACCGTCGACGCGCCGCGCCGTCGCGCGTCAGGGCCGCTGGTAGCCGGAGTAGAAGACGGCCGGGTCGCACGGGTTGCTCGTGCAGGACAGCGAGAGGTTGAGCTGCTGGCCGGACGTCACGACGATCGGCGTGACGAAGTGGAGGTCGTAGTCGCGGAAGTTCTCGAGGCGCAGCTGGAGGAGCGGCGTCGTGTTCCGCAGGACGACGAGCGCCCCGGATCGGCCGTTCGGGTTGGAGAACACGAGGTCGGTCACGAACAGCGTGCCGGACGGGGTCACGGTGGTGTTGGTGCCGTCGAGCCGTCCGTCGACCGGTGTCCCCAGCCCGGCGATGAACACGCCCGGCGTGGCCGTCGGGGCGGCGGGGGTCGGCGAGCCGCCGCCCGAGCCGCTGGTTGGCGACGGGGTCGGGCTGGCGGAGCCGCTGTCCCCGCCGCCGTTGGCGGGCAGGGTGGGCAGGCCCGCATTGCCGAGCGCCTGGTTCACGTCGTTCTTGAGGCTCGCCAGCGGCGACGCCACCGCGTCGGCGGCCGCGCTCTGGATCGTCGGCCTCAGGAGCGTGAGCCACAGGATGACGAGCAGGATCGCCGCCACGACCAGGGCCATGACCGCCCGCAGGAACCAGGGCGGCAGGATGGATTCCTGGACCAGTGTGCCGTCGAGTGCGATGGACAGGCCGCCGGAGGGCTTGACGTAGAGCTGGAACTGGCGCGTCTTCGGCTGGCCCCGCCAGAATCGCCTGGCCGGCCGGACCCTGATGCGCGCGAACCCGGCCATGCCGGGGTCCACCACCACGGCCGGCGGCCTGACATCGAAGCGCAGCTGGCGGTCCGCGTCCGCGGCCTCGATGTCCGCCGACAGCCGGGTGTTGCCACGGTTGTCGACCGCGAGGTCGTGGGTGCCGCCGGAGGAACCGCGAGACGTCCTGGGCACCAGCTCGGCGTGCGGCTCCATGAACGCGCCGACCTGGACGCTCCCCTCCTCCACCGCGGAGCCGGCGGGGTCCTCCCTGGACCGCACGCGCAGCCCGAACGGGATCAGGCCGGCCGGCGTGGCGGCGAGCCGGGGCGGCGAGAACAGCGCCTTGACCGCGCCGTCGGCGCCCGGGAAGAGGGACACCGTCGGCGGGTCGACCGTGGCCCACGCCGCGGCGTCGCCGAGGACGTCGATGGCGAACTCGTCGACGACCGTCCCGGTGTTCCTGATCCTGGCCTCGACGGCCACGGACTGGCCGGGATCCACCGCGACCGCGGGCGTGACAAGCGTGACGGAGACTCCCACGAGCGGAAGTCTAGCCACGCGCTCGGGCGGCGCACAGTGGGTGTGACGAATCCTCCGGGTGGCAACTGCTGCCCGTTCGGGCAGTCTGCCCGTGCTCGTTGCGCGGGCGTTGCGCGCCCGGAGAGCGCCGACCGCTAGGGTGCGCTCGGCACCCCCGCTCTCCGCCTTCGTCCCGAACGGGTGCCGCGCCGGAGGGTCCGATGGTCGCCGAGCCGATCCCCTTCAAGTCGCGTATCCCGGTCCTGGTCAGCGCCGCCGACCCGCTGTCGCGGACCGGGATCATCAGCCAGCTGCGCCGCACCGCATCGTTCTCCGTGGTCGCCGAGGGCGAGGTCCCCGAGGACACCGTCGGCCTGGTCGTGGCCGACGAGCTGGACTCGGCGACCCTGTCCGAGCTGCGCGTGCTCAAGGGGCGCGGGGTGCGGCGCGTGGTGCTGCTGATCTCGCACGTCGACGACCGCACCCTGCTGTCGGCGGCCGAGGCGGGCGTCACCGGTGTCGTCCGGCGCTCCGAGGCTACGCCCGGCAACCTGCTCGCAGCGGTTCGCTCGGCCGCCGCGGGCGAGGGGACGCTGCCGCCGGACCTGCTCGGCAGGCTGCTCCGGCAGGTCGGCCAGCTCCAGCGGCAGGTGCTCTCGCCGAGGGGCCTGACCTTCTCCGGGCTGACCGAGCGGGAGGCAGCCGTGCTCCAGCTGCTGGCCGAGGGGTACGACACCGCCGAGGTGGGCCGCCGGCTGTTCTACTCCGAGCGCACGGTCAAGAACATCATCCACGACGTGACGACGCGCCTGGAGCTGCGCAATCGCGTGCACGCGGTGGCGTACGCGATCCGCGAGGGCTTGATCTGACGGCGCGGGTCAGTCCGGCTCAGCCGCCCCGTGCGGCGCCGAGCCCGGCCGCGTCGCCCCCCGCGTCCTGGACCTCCGCGCCGGTCGCTTCGCCCGAGACGACGGCGTCTGCCATCGCCGAGGCCGCGCGCTCGAATCGGTCGCCGGGGTCCGACACGCGGATCCCGCCCGCCGCGGGCGAGCCGTCCACCGGTCCCGAGCGCTGCTGGACGACGTGGGCAAGCTCGTGCGCGATGGTCCGCTGGCCGGCGGCGGTCGTCGGGTCGAACTGGCCGCTGCGGAAGGCGATGTGGTTGCCGGCCGTGTAGGCCGATGCGCCGACCGACGCCGCAGAGCTCGAGGCCTGCTCGTCGGTATGCACCCGCACCTCGCCGAAACTGGCCCCGAAGGCCGATTCCATGGTTCTGCGGAGGCCGGGCTCCAGGGGCGCGCCGCCCGAACCCACCACGTCGCGAACCGGGGAGCGGTCCGCATCGTCGCCCAGGAGCTGCACGACGGACTGGTTGCCGGCAGTGCGCTGGAGTCGGAGGATCTCGGCCGCGTCGAGGGCGGGCGTGCGGCCTGCGGCGGACGGTCGAATCGCCGCCGACGGGTCCGGTCCAGCCGCGAGGTGATGCGGTCGCGAGGCGTCGGGTCGAGCCAGATGACGGTCACCCATGCCGCTCCTCCTGTTCGGCCGCAGCATCTCGCGCCGGGGCTGCCTGCGCAATGGCGCCGGCCCGTGATCCCGGACTTCTGCCCCTTGGGGCAGGCCGACCCGCCCGGGACCGGTCAGCCGCGCAGCGGCTCGGGCTCGGCTCCGGCGGCCGCGCGTCAGCCTGAGACGAGGTGGTAGTAGGTGCCGAACTCGGCCTCAGTCATCAGGCGGCCCAGTTTGCGGTACTCGCGCTCGGTGGCCCGGATGAGGTCGCCCATCGAGACCGGGCGGTCCGTCGTCGCGGCGAGATACGCGGCCGCGACGCAGACGTTGCGGATGTCCCCGCCCGCGAGCTTGAATCGGCGGGCGAGGAACCCGAGGTCGATGTCGGGACCCTGGGGCACCGACGGCGGCAGGTGCTGCCGCCACAGGGCCAGCCGGGCTCCCTCCTCTGGCAGCGGGAAGTCCACGATCGTGTCGATCCGGCGCGTGAACGCCTCGTCCAGGTTGGCGCGCAGGTTGGTCGTGAGGATGGCGATGCCGTCGAACGACTCCATCCGCTGGAGCAGGTACGCCACCTCGACGTTGGCATAGCGGTCCCGGGCGTCCTTGACCTCCGAGCGCTTGCCGAACAGGGCGTCGGCCTCATCGAACAGCAGCACGCCGTTGACGCGGTCCGCCTCGGTGAAGATGCGGTCGAGGTTCTTCTCGGTCTCCCCGATGTACTTGTCAACAACGGTCGAGAGGTCGATGACGTAGAGGTCCACCCCGAGGTCGCCCGCCACCACCTCGGCCGACATCGTCTTGCCGGTTCCGGAGTCGCCCGCGAACAGGGCTGTGATGCCCAGCGCCCTTCCCGACCGCCGCCCGATCCCCCACTCCCCGACGACCCGCTCACGGTGCCGAGCGCGCGCCGTGATCTCCCCGAGCTGCACGCCCACGAGCGGCGGCAGGACCAGGTCGTCCCAGCGGTAGCCCGGGACGATGCGTCTGGCGAGCCGCTCCAGGCCGGCCGCGTTCTGCGCTCGCGCGCCGCCCGCGATGTCGTCCGACGTCATGGGCCGGCCGGCCGCGATCGAGGCGTCCACGGCTGACCGCGCCGCGCGGACGATGTGCTCGGGACCGAGCCGGAACGCCATGGTGACGAGCGCCGGGTCGAAGGCGTCGAGGGGCCGGTCGCCGACCGATCGCATCCACAGCTCGTGGCGCTGGCCCACCGACAGCGCGGGGGCCTCGAGGACCAGCGGCACGTCGCGTGACCAGCTGGGGTCGAACAGGCGCCCGCCCACCAGCGCCACGGTGCACGGCAGTTCCGTCAGCGCCCGCACGGCGGCCGGCCCGCGGTCGAGCACCGCCTCGACGGGGCCGACGATCAGTCCGGCGCCGCGCAGCGCGGCCTCCCGGGCGGCGGCTCCAGCCACGGCGTCGACATCGTCGCCGGGCCCCAGGCGCGAGAGGTCGAGCGCAAGGCTCGCCCGGCCGCCCAGGGCGAACGCCGAGCTGGCGAGCGACCGGCCAGAAGCACCCGGGAGCTCCCGGACGTAGACGAGCCGGACGCCCCCCGCCAGACCTCTGGCCATGACCGCGGCCGCCGGGCTCGGCAGCTCGACGCCCTCGGCGAGGAGCCCCTTGATGAGCGGATCCGGGGCGTCATCGCCCAGGAGGTGGGCGATGATCCGGTCGGGGACGCGGAGCGACCGGGTCAGCGAGGGGCGTTCGGGATCCTCGACCAGCAGCAGACCGCGGGCCACGAGCGTGGCGCTGGGCGCCAGGCGGCGGCGCACCGGGTGGACCCCGGGCCGCGGTGTGGCGGTCGCGAGCTCGATCGCGAGGCCCACGCTCGCCCGCCGCCTCGAGATGTCGTCGTGGAGGTAGCCGTACAGCCGCTCGAACCGCGGGTCGAGGTCCGGCGCCAGTGCGACCAGCAGCAGCTCCACGTCGACGGGGTCCAGGCCGAAGGAGCGCGCGAGTCCACGCAGGCGAATCCGGCCGCCGGCGGCCTCCCAGGCGTCCGCGTCGGCCTCGAGGCGCTCGCGGCGCTGCGCCTCGTCCCCGGCCGCAGCCGGGGCGACCAGGGGTTCCGCGGGGCCCGAGAGCATGCCGTCAACCTGCGCGTCGGACACGTAGAGCCCGCGAAACCGGTCGTCAGGGTCAGGGTCGCCGGCCCGTCGCCGGTCCACGGCCACGCGCACGCGGCGGTCGAGCAGCCGCAGGCGCGCGTGCAGGTAGGCCAGCGACGGGTCGCCGCCGGGCTCGAGCACGTCGGCGGGCACGCTGGCGAGGGACACGCCGCTCAGCGCCGAGGCGCGCGTCCCCGCGCCCCGTCGGCCTCGGTGGACGGCGCGGCGGCGGGACGGCGCGGACCGCGCTGCTCGAGCAGCCGCTCGGGCGTCACGGCCACCGAGCCGTCGCGCGCATCGGGCCGCGCGACCATGATCGTGGGCGTCTCGAGGATCGTGGCGCCGATCGGCGTGCTGCGGCCAACCACGACGGGGGCCGTCACCACCACGTCCAGCGACGGCTTGAGCTCGCCGCCGAGCGCGGTCCACACGTCGGCGATCGAGCGCTCCTCTGGCTGGGGCTGGCCGACGTCGATGTACAGGGGCAAGTCCGCCTCGTCGAGTCCGCCGCCCAGGTCGCCCGGCTTGAGCATCGCGCTGCGCAGGAAGAACAGCAGCAGCGACGAGAGGAGCCGATGTTCGTCCTCTGGCCGCTGGGTCCACGCCGTCACCAGGTACGAGAGCCGGAACCGCCGATGCGGCTGCATGCGCCCGGAGACCTGGCCGTCGGGCCCCCGTACGTCCTCCCAAGTGGGCACCCGCCGCGCGACGTCCTCGCGGATGTCGTACAGGTACAGGTCGACGCACGGGCCGTTGCGGCGGGCGACCCAGTCCTTGGTCGGCGCGTCGAACAGCAACTCCACCGCGGAGCCGTTGAGCGCGTCGCGGCGGATCAGCCGCTCGAGCAGCTGGTCGACGTCGTGGATCATCGCGGGGATGGTCGCTCCGGCCCGCGCGGGCCGCCAGCCGGGTGAGGGCACTGCTGGGGGCAGCGATGGCTGCCCGATCGGGCACGCGCAGCCGCCCCCCGGCGCGCCCCGTCGGTCCTTGTCCCGGGCGGGCGAGGGTGGGAGCGTGCGGCGTGTCAGATCCCAGTACCAGCGGGAGAGGGCCTCGCATGCCGAACTACCTGTCACCCGGCGTCTACGTCGAAGAGGTGGAGGCCGGGTCGCGCCCGATCGAGGGCGTCGGCACCGCGGTCGCGGCCTTCGTCGGCCTCGCCGCCCGCGGCCCGGCCAACGCACCGACCCTGGTCACCAACTGGAACCAGTTCACCTCCACCTTCGGCGAGTTCATCGAGGGCTCGTACCTCGCCCACGCCGTGTACGGCTACTTCCTCAACGGCGGCGGCGCGGCGTACGTCGTGCGGGTGGGCGCCGACGGCACCATGCCCCGGGCAAGCGCCCAGCTGCCGAGCGCCGCCGACAAGGCGAAGCCCGCCTTCCAGGTCCTCGCGCTCGATGCGGGGCCGGCGGGCAACGACGTCAGCGTGGAGGTCGAGGCCGCCGGCGACGAGGGCGCCTTCCGTATCGTCGTCAAGCAGGCCGGCAAGGCGGTCGAGACCTTCGACAACCTGACCGTCGGCAAGGGCAAGCAGAACGTCGCCACGGTCGTGAAGGCGCAGTCCAAGCTGATCACCATCGAGGAGGTGGGCACCATGGCCGCCCCGGCGGCGGGCACGGTGGCCCTGGCCGGCGGCGGCGCCCCGGTGCCGGCTCGGCTCACCCCAGACGACTACGTGGGCAACTCCGCCGACCGCACCGGGTTCGCCGGTCTCGAGGCTGTGGACGACATCACGATGCTCGCGGTGCCCGACCTGATGGCCGTGTACGAGCGGGGGATGATCGACCTCGAGGGCCTCCAGGCCGTCCAGCTGGCGATGCTGGCGCACTGCGAGCTGATGGGCGACCGCGTCGCGATCCTCGACGCGCCGCCAGGGCTCAACGCCCAGCAGGTCAAGGAGTGGCGCGTCGACAAGGCGGGCTACGACAGCAAGTACGGCACGCTGTACTGGCCCTGGGTCAAGGTCTTCGATCCCCTCGCCGGGCAGGCCAGGTTCGTGCCCCCGGCCGGCCACATGGCGGGGATCTGGGCGCGCAATGACGACACGCGCGGCGTCCACAAAGCGCCCGCAAACGAGGTGGTCCGGGGCGCGATCAGCCTGGAGCTGAACATCACCAAGGCCGAGCACGATCAGCTCAACCCCAGCGGGATCAACTGCATCCGGGCGTTCCCCGGGCGCGGCATCCGAGTCTGGGGTGCGCGCACGATCTCGAGCGACCCCGCCTGGCGGTACCTCAACGTCCGCCGGCTGTTCAACTACATCGAGGAGTCGATCTTCGAGGGCACCCAGTGGGTGGTCTTCGAGCCCAACGACATCCGTCTGTGGGGCCGCGTCAAGCGGACCATCAACGCGTTCCTGCTGCGCGTCTGGCGGGACGGCGCCCTGTTCGGGGCCACGCCAGAGCAGGCGTTCTTCGTCAAGTGCGACGAGGCCAACAACCCGCCCGAGACCCGCGATGCGGGGCAGCTGATCATCGACATCGGCATCGCCCCCGTGAAGCCGGCCGAGTTCGTGGTGTTCCGGATCGCGCAGTTCTCCGGCTCCCCCGACGCCGAGTGACCCCCACCGCCTGACCAGCCGTCACGGAGGCACGCATGCCGACCACCGACCCGCTCCTGCAAGGCAACGTACTGCTGGACATCGACGGCGTGGGCGTCGTCGCGAACTTCACCTCGGTCTCGGGCATCTCGAGCGAGGTGGAGATCGTGGACCACCCGCACGTCAACGCCCAGGGCAAGGTCACCATCGGGAAGCTGCCCGGCAAGCCGAAAACCCCCACGATCACCCTCAAGCGGGGTCTGACCGGGGCTACCGACATCTGGGACTGGCACGTCAAGGTGATGCAGGGGACCCCGGACCGCCGCAACGGCTCCGTGATCCTGATGAACACCCTGGGCGAGGAGGTCCTCCGCTACAACTTCACCAATGCCATGGTCTCCAAGATCAGCCTCTCGGAGGGGGGCGCCACCGCCAGCGGCGTCCAGATCGAGGAGGCCACCTTGGCCTGCGAAACCCTCGTCAAGGGCTAGGCCGGCCATGACGATCACGGCGCCGCCCGGCATGGCGCCCGAGCGAGGGGGTGCGGGCGCGTCGGACGCCCTGCGGACCGAGTACGCGTTCGTGCTCCCCCGCGGCTACGTCGACGGCTCGGGCGGCGTGCACCGCGAGGGGGTCATGCGCCTCGCCACGGCCCGCGATGAGATCATCCCGCAGCGGGACCCCCGCGTCCGTGAGAACGAGGCGTACCTGACGATCCTGCTGCTCTCGCGCGTGGTCACCCGGCTCGGGACGCTGCTGCAGGTCCACACCGGCGTGATCGAGGGCCTGTTCGCGTCGGACCTGGCGTTCCTCCAGGACCTCTACCGGCGCATCAACCAAGAGGGCCACACGCAGGCGGCGGTCACCTGCCCTGCCTGCGGACACGGCTTCACCGTGGACGTGGCGGGTGAGCAGCGCCTGGGGGAATCGTGACGTACGCGACCGACCGGCTGTTCGAGGAGATCGCGTACGTCGCCTTCCACTTCCACTGGCCGATGGACACGATCCTCGACCTCGAGCATCCCCTGCGGCTCCGGTTCGTGGAGGAGATCGGCCGGATCAACCAGCGCCTGTCCGAGGAGGGCTGAGCCGTGCGCCTGCCCTGGCCGCTCGGCCGTCGCCCGGCGTCCGCCGGAACGCCGCCGCACCACGTCGGCGGCGAGGGCGCGGGCAATGGCGTGTCCGCGGACGCCACGCCGGCGCAGGCCGACCCCGTCGCCCCGCCGACGGGAGCCTGGGCGGCCCTCCCGCCCATTCGGCGCGCGGTCGGCGACCCGCCCCTGGTGGCGCCCAGCGCCCGATTCCTCGCGGGCGTCCCCGGCCATCGGCCGCTGCCGCCGGTGATCGGGCGGCTGGGGCACGACGCAGGACCGATGGCCCCTGCCGGGCTGGTCGTGGCCCGCGCCGTGCCGGTGCCCGTCCTGACGTCCGACACGGCGCTCACGCCCCGCCCGGGGCAGCCACACGCGGTTGACGCCGGCCGCCCGACCCCTGCGGCCGCGTCGGCCGCGTCCGGGACGCTTCCCGCCGATGGCCCACTGCCGATCCCGCTGCCCGCCGCCGCGGGGACGTCGGTCCCGTCGCCGGACGCTGAGCGCACATCGGACGCCACTGTCCGCCACCTGCGGGCGGTTTCCGCGAGCGCGACGGTGACGCCCCCTCTGCAGCCGCTGACGGCGGCCCCCGCGACACTGACGGCGGTGGGCGGACGGCGGACGGCGCCGCCCCCGCTCCCGCAGGCGGCCCCGCAACCCCTGAGCTCGGCCGGACCGGCCATGAACGGTGGCGGTCCCGGCGGCCAGCCGCGATGGTCCGAGGGGCTGGGGGCTTCACGAACGCCCCGGGCCACCTCCGCGGACGTGGCGCCCGCCCGACGGGCGGGCCTTGGGGCACCGCTCGCGGCGGCCCCGTCCTCTGCAGTGGCCCAACAGCCAGCCGCGAGTCCCGCGTTCCCGCCCGGCCCGGCCCTGAGCCCAGTCTCAGCGCGTCGAAGTCCGGCCCCTGCGTCGCCGGTCGTGGAGCCGGCCGCTCGCCAGTACCCGCAGGGTCCGGCCGCCGAGGTGGGGCCCGCGCCTGCAGTCAGCGTCGAGCCGACGCCCGCCCGCCCGTTGCCCGTGCTGCCCGTGGTCGCGCGCCGCGCCGCGCCCAGCGTCGCGGAGCCCGGCGAGCCCGCGGCGCCAGCCGACCGATCCCCCGGGCCCGGTGCCGGCAACGGCCA
>JAKAMV010000314.1 GCA_021812735.1 Chloroflexota bacterium
ATCTTCGCACCAGCACGGCCGCCGCGGCGTAGATGGTCGTCACCGGCGTCCGCAGCTCATGGGACAGCAGCCCCAGGAACGCCTCGCGCAGCGCCTGGCCCCGCCGGAAGGCGGTCACGTCACGGCAGGCGATGACCACCGACGGCGATCCGATCGCCGACGAGAGCGCGACGGGGTAGCTCGCGAATTCGACCCAGGCGTTGGGCCGGTTGCGCAGCCGCAGTTCCTCGGGCTGGCTGGACAGTGCCCTGGGCCTCTGGCCGGAACTGTCGATCAGGCCGGCGTACAGCTCCTCGAG
Source organism: Chloroflexota bacterium (assembly GCA_021812735.1). The sequence continues at coordinate 299 of JAKAMV010000314.1, forward strand.
CGTGGTCACCGGACCGCCGAGGAGGCGCTCCGCCGCGCTGTTGGACGCCCGGATCAGGCCGCTCGAGTCGGCGAGCAGGAACCCCTCCTCGACCGCCCCCAGGACCGCCGCCAGCTCCGCGGCACGTCGCCGCTCTAGTTCGGCCAAGCCCTCGACCTGCCGGTGGAGGCGGGCGGCCTCGAGCGCACGGCCGGCGCGCCGACCCAGCTCCTCGCCCACGGCCAGCTCGGAGGGGTCGAAGGACTGGTCGGAGCAGCGGATGAAGGTCAGGACGCCGCTGGTGGCCCCATGGATGGTCACGGGGAGCAGCAGCAGCCACGCCGGCGCGATCCGCCTGAGGGCGGCCTTGACGTCGGGGCTCTGGTTGAGCCTGGCGATGACTTCGTCGTCGAGGCGGAACGTTGCCGCCCGCCCCGCCTGGAGTGGCTCGACGCCCTGGCCCATGTGGCCGAGCGTGACCTGGTGTCGTTCCAGCAGCCCGGCCAGTTCGCTCAACTCGGTGTCGCCGCTCGCCGTCACGCGCCGCGCCCCCCGGCTCTCCTCGATGTCGAGGATCCCGAGTTCGCCGAGCTGCGGGATGCCGAGGCGCGGCAGGACGCTCAGGAGCGGCTCGTAGTCGAGCGTCGCGCCCAGCTTCGCGCCAGCGTCCGCGAGGATGTTGAGATGGCTCATCGCGGCCTCGGCACGGCGGAGGGCGCTGATCTCGGCTGCGAACATCCGGTGCCGCTCCAGGGCGGCGGTGCCTGCCCGGCCCAGTGCCGCGATGAACGCCTGGCGGTCGGGAGCCAGCTGATGCGGCTGGCCCCAGTGGAAGGAGAGCACGCCCGGCCCGGCCGGCAGCTCGATTGGCACCGCTGCCACGGCGGGGCGAGCCGGCGACCCCCGGCTCGCCCGCCCCTCGTCGAACAGCGGCTGCCCGGTTCGGGCAACCTCGACGAGCGTGGCCTCGACGACAGCGGGTGCTCTCGACATACGGGGCGCAGGGTCGCCCGAGAAGCCCACGAGCGAGGCCACTTCCCGGGCCACGGTGCGATCGGATTCGTCCAGGAGGGCGATCGCGCACCGGTCGGTCTCGAGCGCGACGCTCGAGCGGACAAGCAGGACGTCGACGATCTGATCCACTGTCGCCGCGTCGGCGAGGTCGACCGCGAGCGTCTGGAGCGCCTCGAGGCGCCGCGCTGCCACCTCTGCCCGTTCGAGGATCTCCCCTGCCTGTCGACTGGCGTCGCGCGCACGCTCTTCCGCACGCGCCCGGAGCGCTGCGATGCCGTCGATCAGCAGCCCCGCCCCCGCCAGCATCACGAGGTGGAGGAGGCCGGGCAGGCTGTCGACGGTGAACTCGCCGTAGGGCGCCATGAGCATGACCCCATCGACGCCGACGGCGAGCGCCGTGGACAGGACGCCCGGGACGGGACCGCCGAACCAGGCCACGATCACGATCGCGGCGACCAGCGGCAGTGCCGTCCGACCGCCGAGCACGGGCATGAGATCGAGCGTGACCAGCCCCGCCGCAAGCGGGGCGAGGACCGTCAACAGGGCATTCAGGGTCATCCGCAGGGCGTGGCGGTGGCGGCCGACCCACCTGGTGTCACGGTTCCGCAAGGAGTCCGCAGACCTGAGCGATGGCGCCGCTGTGAGCCGGGCTAGACGATTCACGATCCAACCAGCAGATGAGCCGAGGGTCCGATGCAGCCTGAGCGAATAGCGCGAACCGAGCAGCGATCTCGTCGCTGGTTCCGGGCTGCTTCTGGCCGAGCTGATCCCGTCCCGGCCGTCGACGAGCGCTCGATGCGCGCGCTCGAGTTCCTCATCGCCGGCCTCGTGCTGGTCGTGGCGGCCCTGCTCTCGCTCGTCCAGCCGCCCGACGGGCAGTCCCTCAGGGTCGGCGAGGTGCTCGTCCTGGGCAGCGTCCTCTTCGTGGTCGCGCTCGTGTCGCTCGTCCGGTAGCCCCTTGGGCGTGGCGATGCCGGCGTTGGCCATGACGCGGGCACGGATCCGCATTGGCGCAGTCCTCGGTGGAGGGCTGCCGACCCTTCCTGGTGGGCAGACACCCCGCTGATGGGGGAGACGCGGCGAGGATCGCCCGGCACGCCTCGCGGCCCCCTTCCGATTGCTGCCCCGAGCGTTACGGGAGCCTTGCGGCCGACCCCTCATCCGGTGCCCAGCCCACCTCGCCCCGCGGATCCTCGTCCGCAGGCCCCTCGTCCGCCGATCCGGCCGCCGATGGGCCATGAGCCGAGTTGGCCAGCCCAGCGCGAGCGAGCGTCCGGGACGCCGCCACGCGCAACTGGGGGCGGCCCGCGCGCGGGCCGCCGGAGCCCTCCCCGGTGACCAGCCGGAGCATCAGCGACTCGTAGGCGTCGACCATCCGGTCCGCGCTGAAGCGGTCGATGGCGGACGCGCGGACCGCCTCCCGGTCCAGCTCGGCAACGCGGTCCACCAGGCTCGCGAGGTGCCGCACGTCATCGCCGAAGAACCCGTCGACGCCCTCCCGGAGGATCTCGGGCAGACCGCCCACGCGGCGCGCCAGGACCGGCGTGCCGCAGGCCAGCGACTCGATGGCGACGAGGCCGAACGGCTCCGGCCAGGCGCTGGGCATGATCGTCGCGTAGCTCGAGGCGACCACCTGGTCGCGCTCCGCGCCGGTCAGCTCGCCCAGGAACTCCACGCTGTCGCCGGCGGCTGCGAGGGCCGGCTCGAACACGTCGCGGTAGTACGCCGCCTCGCTCTCGTGGGTGCCCACCTTGGCGATGATCCGAAGGGGCCTGCCGGACAGCTGGGCGACCTCGATGGCGTCGAGGATCCCCTTCTCCGGGGCCACGCGGCCGACGAACACCAGCGAGTCGTCGCGCCGGCGCTCGAACGGCGCGCCGTCGAGGGTCAGCCCGTTGTGGATGATCGCCGCCCAGTCGGCCTCGGGCCGGGTCGCCGCCTGGTGGGCGCTGATCGCGACGAGGTGGGCAGCCGAGCCGCGCATGGCGAGGCCGATCGCCTTGTGGTCGATGCGCCCGTGGAACGTGGCGATCACGGGCACCGGGCAGGCGGGGGCGACGAGAAGCGTGAGCAGGTCGAGGTGGCCGTGGATGACGTCGAACTCGCCGCGCAGGGAGCGCTCGATCGCCATCGTGGCCGTGGCAACCTTCCAGGGCTCGCTGTCGGCCTTGCCGCTCGGGCGGAGCGCGTCGGGCACCGTGACGACGCGAGCGCCGCCCACGGTCGAGTCGCCGGAGCAGAACGTGGTCACGTGGTGGCCGCGCCGCAGCAGTCCCTCGGCGAGCTCCGCGATGATGCGCTCGGTGCCGCCGTAGCCAGGCGGCGGGACGGGTTCGGACGGGGGCGCGAGGAGGGCGATTCGCAGGGCGGTCACGAGCGCGGCCCAGGGACGGGCGCAGGCCGGCGCAGCCTGGGGTGCGCCGAGGTCGTGGGGTGCGTGGACGTCGTCATGGCGAGCCTCCCGTGCAGCGCCCTCGCGCGCCGCAGCCCACGGCGAGCCACGCTCGCTGTGGTTCACGTCCAGCCTACTCGCTGGTCGGGCCCCGAGCGCCCCACCGCCCTTTCCGAACACTTGCATCCGCCTTGCACCAGGCGTCGCCGGAACTGGCGGCGGTGGCGAGGACGCCGTGCCTGCGTCACGGCGCCAGCAGCGTGGTGCAAGACGGCCGCAACGTCCCCGTCGAGCGAGACCGCGCGATCGGCCGGCCACGGGAGCCACGATGCGACGGGCGGTGCAGCTGATGCCGAGACGGACCGCCGGCCGACCTGACCGCACCGCCCCGCCACGTTACCGCCCGCTACGCCCGGCCGACCTCCGGGGCTGCCAACGGCCCGTCCACTGCGGGCTGCAGCTGCGCCAGCGCCCCGTCATGGCTGCTTGGGGCAGGCTCGGGCATCGCCTCGGTGGCCAGGATGTCGAGCACGGCGTCGGACAGCGAGCGCGCCAGGCGGTCGGCCGGCCGATGCGCCAGGTCGCTGCTCGAGGGCTGGCCCACGAGCACGGTCTTGAGTCGGCGGTGGGTGCGCGCCCCTGCGCACAGGTCCGCGCTGTCGCTGACGAGCCAGCCCCCGGCGTCGGAGGCGACCGCGCCCAGCTCGTCGCTGCAGTCCAGCTCCGACACGCGACGGGCGAAGGGGAGGGATTCGCGAGCGGCGTCGAGCGTTTCGCAGCTGCCCAGCAGCACGACCTTGTGGCCGAAGGCCAGGAGATGGTTGACCATGCGCGCCGCGTCGGCGCCCAGGCTTCGGGACCCCGGAGCCGCCGTCCCCCCGGCAACCATCAGGGCCCCTGCATCGAGATAGATCGTTGTCATCGACCAACCGTACGCGGTGGGGCCCCACGGCTGTCCCGGCCTGCCGTCGCCATTGCCTTGCAGTTGGGTGGCATCTGCCGGCTGGGCCGAAGGCGCGAAGGGCTCCTTTTCCTAGAGCTGAGGGAGGGCGCCTTCGACACTTCGGCGTCGGTCGTCCGCGTCCGGCGTCTGCGGCCCCCGGCCCCGGGCTCGCCCGCGTGCGCGCTCCCGCGCCCCCATCGTTTCGGCCTGCCCGTCGTCGAGCCGCTCGAGGATCACCTCGATGCCCGTCGGCAGGTCGGGCGCGGCGACCTCGGGACGCCGCCCGGGCGGCAGCAGCGCGCCCAGGCGCCACTCAGGACCCACCAGCAGGGTCCTGCATCCGGCGCTCCTGCCGGCGGCGACATCGGCCCAGCTGTCGCCCACCATCCACGTCTCGGCCGCCACCAGCCGGAGCTCCTCGAGGGCCCGGCGGACCAGGCCGCCGCCGGGCTTCCGGCAGTCGCAGGCGATCGCGAACTCCGCCACGGAGCCCATCGGGAAGTGCGGACAGGCGTAGAACCCGCGGAGGGTCACGCCCTGCTCGACGAGCAGTCCGGCCACGCGGTCACGGACCGCGTCCAGGTCGCGGAGTGTGAAATAGCCGCGCGCAACGCCGGGCTGGTTGGTGACGACTGCGGCCGCGAACCCGGCTGCGCCGAGACGGCGCAGGGACGCCTCGACACCCGGAACCAGGCGGATCCGCGCCGGGTCGACGTTGAACGGCACGTCCTCGATGAGCGTGCCGTCCTTGTCGAACAGGACCGTCCGCCCCGGAGGGTCCGACCCGTCGGCCACGGGGTCTGCCACCGCGCCGTCAGGCCTCACTCCGACCCCGCAGCGCCGACAACCCCGGATCCACGCGGATGGCGATCGCCCGCGGACTGGTCGGGCGTCGCGAGGGAATCATCCCGCGCGACGCCCCGAGCGCATGCGTGGTGAACCGCAAGCGCCCAGGCTCGAGCACCTCGTCGTACACCGACTCCAGGAGCTGGGTCACGCGGTCCCAGGTGAACAGCGTCTTGGCCCGGCGCTCGGCCAGCCGCCCCAGAACCGGCAACAGGCCCGGCTGCTCGTAGCACCGCGCCATGCGATCGGCCAGCGCCTCGGGATCCCGGGGCGGGACCAGGTAGCCGGTCTCGCCATCGGCCACGGTGGACTTGATTCCGCCCACCGCCGAGCCGATGACCGGCACGCCGCACGCCATCGCCTCGACCGGGGTGATCCCGAACGGCTCGTACCAGGGCGTGCTGACGAAGATGTCGGCCGCCCCGTAGAGGTCCCGCAGCTCCTTGCGGTCGCGCCGGCCGATGAAGGTCACTCGGTCGCCCAGGCGCAGCGAGTCCACGAGGTCCATGAGCCGGGCCAGCTCGGGATCACGGGTGCGGTCCGGTCGCCGCTCCGCGCCGCCCACCACGAGCAGGCGCACGAACAGGTTGTGGCGATCGCGGAGCAGGGCGATGGCGGAGATGACGGTGTCCACGCCCTTGCGCGGAACCAGCCGCCCCACCTGGAGGACGATCCGCTCGTGCGGGTCCAGCCCGAGCCGCGAGCGGGCCTCCCGCTGGCCGATGGGCCGGAACAGCGCGGGGTCGTAGCCGCACGGCACCACGCGCAGGCGCTGGGGATCCGCGCCGTACAGGTCCTCGAGGTCGCGGGCGTCCTGCGGGCACTCCGCGATGACCAGGTCCGCGTCGCGCGCGACCCTCTCCTCGATCTCGAACCGCTCGTCGGGGAACCGGTCGGCGCCCCCCTGGAACTGGCGCCGCACGCGGCCGAGGGCGTGGAAGGTCACCACGTACGGGAGCCCCGTCCGCGCCTTGATGTCCGCCGCGACGAGACCCGACGTCCAGAAGTGAGCGTGCACCAGGTCGTAGGGGAGCTTCTGGCGCGCCATGTGCCCCAGCATCCAGTCCCGGAAGGCGGGCATCAGCGGCAGCAGCTCCTCCTTCGGGATCTCGACCGGGTCGCCGGCCGGCACGTGGTAGGTCCGGGCGCCGGGGCGCCACTCCACCACCTCGGCCACTCGGGAGCGGTCGCGTCGCGTGAAGACGTCCACGCGGTGCCCATCCTTCGCGAGGCGCCGCGCCACGGCTTCCACGTAGACGTTCTGGCCTCCGGCGTCAATCCCGCCGAGCGTCGCCAGAGGAGAGGCGTGTTCGCTGATCATCGCGATCCGGCGCGTCGCCACCCTGGTGTGCCGGCGACGGACGCTGCTGGTCGCGACCTGGCTGACCACCTCGCCAGGTGTCGCGAGGCGCGCCGACGCCGGCCGTCCGACGGCCGACTCGCGTGCTGGCTGCATCGAGTGTGTCCTCCTGTGGGGGAACACCCACTGTCGCTCCGTCGGCGGGCGGCTCACCTTGCAGTGCTCTGGAGTGGCGTTGCAGCCGCCTCCCAGCCTGCTCTGCCGACCACCGGCGCAGCAGCCGGAGGGTCGAGGTCTCATCGCGCGCCGACCGCCATGCCGGGTGGTAGCGGTACTGCTTGCGGCCCCTCGCGTCTCGGCCGGTCGCCCGGAGGTGGCCGTCGGGCAGCGGGCAGATCCGCACGTCGGTCCAGGCCGGCGGGATCCCCAGGCGTCGGATCCGCTCGACGGCCCCCGCGTCCACGGGTTGCCCGTCGGGGCCCAGGTACCGGAACCCACGGCCCGACCGGACCCGCCGGATCGCCGGCTCCGCATCCGACCACCAGACCAGCCCCCGGCGCCGGTCGGGGAGGGGATCGGCTGCGCTCACCACGGTCGTGCGGCGGCCGAAACGAAATCGCGACGCCCGCCGCTTGCGCGGCAGCGCCGGCGGATGCCGGGCCGCGCGAGCATGGCCCGACGCACGGAGGATCGCGCATGCCACCCAAGGCCTGGTCGCCCAAGCGAGAGCGGCAGTACGAGCACATCAAGGAGAGCGAGCGCGAGCAGGGGCGCTCCGAGGATCGGGCGGAGGAGATCGCGGCCCGGACGGTCAACAAGGATCGGGCGGAGGCGGGCGAAACCAAGGCCGCCAAGGGGTCCAAGCGCTCGAAGGGACGGTAGCCGCGAGGCCCGGCCCGGCGGGGACGCGTGTCTGCGCCTGCCTCGCCTGGCTGCGGCCTTCTCCTCCATGCCGGGGGCACGAGTGGGACGCGCGCGGGCCGCCCGACGCGTGTTGCAGGCGTGCGGCAGTCGCAGGACGTGGGTCACCGCGGCCGGCCCTCGCCGACACGGCCGGCCGCCGGCGCGACCCGCCAGCGCTTGCAATGCCAATGCGAAGCGACGACCCGAGCCGGGACATCGAGCGCGATGCGGCCCTCGGAAGATCTGAGCATGTTCGGTGTGCAGCGTCACGATGACGAGCCAAGTCGCCGACCCACGATCCAGCCATCCTGCGTCCGCTGCCGCTCCACCCAGCACGTGGTCACCGGCGACGGAGCGGCCGTGTGCTGGCCCTGCGCCCTGGCATGGGGCTCATTCGCGGCTCTGGTCACCTGCGGCCCGATGGTGATCGAACCGGTGATGGTGGCCACCTGCCGCACAGGCCATCATCGGCCGCGGCCTGGTTGCGCCTGGTGCCTGGGGCGACTGAGCGAGCAGAGCGCGTCTGGGCTTCCAGGCCCCAACGGGCAGTGTGGCCCGGCCGCGTGACCGACGCCCGCCCGCCCGGCCCAATCCTGGGCCGCCGCCTGGCGGCGGAGGTGTGCGGAACCTTCGCCCTGGTGTTCGTGGCGGCCGGCGGCGACGCGATGGCCCGGGTCATCGGCCCGAACGCCGCGCTCGCGGTGGGTCAGCCGTGCCCAGGATCACGGTGACGAGGAGGGCCGTCAGGACGCCGCTCGCCCTGGGCACGGCGATCGTCGGCCTCGTCGACGCGGCCCAGAACGCGCTGTCGAGCAACCACGGGGTGCCGGCGACTGGAGATCCTGGCGGCTGGCCTGTCGGTGGCCGACGCGTTCGTCTCGTTCGCCACTGTGCTCGCCCTGGTGTTCTTCTGGATGACTGAGCGCGCGCGCCTCCAGCGGTTCGCGCTCAGCTACCTGCCGGCGGGTCGACGGGCCGGCGTGCGCGAGGCCTGGAACGGCGTGGAGACCCGGCTCGGCAGCTGGGTCCGCGGCCAGCTCGTCCTCATGGGCGCGATGGGGGTGATGGTGGGCGTGGTCTGCGGCGTGCTCGGCCTGCCGTCACCGGTCCTGCTCGGGCTCCTCGCTGGCCTCGCCGAGGCCATCCCGCTGGTGGGCCCCGCCCTCGGCGCCGCCCCTGCGCTGCTCGTGGCGGCGACGCTCAAGTCCGACGCCCTCCCGTTCGTGTTCGTGGCGTACCTCGTGATCCACGCGATCGAGGGCAACGTCCTCGCGCCGCTGGTCGTGGGCAACGCAGTGGGTATCTCTCCGTTCCTCGTGATCGCGAGCCTGCTGGCGGGCGGCGCGATCGATGGGCTGGTGGGCGCGTTCATCGCAGTGCCCGTGGCGGCGTCGCTGGAGGTGGTCCTCGAGCGGCTCCAGGCCCGCGACCAGCCGGTGACGCCGGCGATTGAGGCTGTGGAACCGGAGGAGGCTCGACCCTCGCACGAAGCTGCACGCGGGACGAGCCCCGCGACGGGAGGCCCTCGGCACTAGCCTGGCGCCGATCGCGCCCGTGGCCCCGGCCCCTCCAGGCCACGACGCCGCTCGGCCGCTCTCGCCATGCGCCTGCAACGGCCGGGCCAGTCCCGCTCATGTGCTGGATACGAACGCCGCCGGAAGATCCGCCCCGGAGTGAGGGAAGCTCGAGCGTTTGACGGGTAGTCAACATCCCGCACAACCGCGGCGACACCCCGATCGGTCAGTCTCGAAGCGCGGGCCCCGGCTGTCACCTGCGTACCCCCTCGCCTCCGCGACGCCGTCCGCCATCCCCAGCGGGCGGCGTCGCCCTTTCAGCAAGGAGGTGCCCGATGGCCAAGCTCAGCGAGAAGCAGCGCGACAAGCTCCCGGAGAAGGCGTTCGGCCTGCCCGAGGAGCGCAAGTACCCGATGCCCGACAAGGCGCACGCCCGCAACGCCAAGGC
>JAKAMV010000315.1 GCA_021812735.1 Chloroflexota bacterium
GGGGGCGGTCCCGGCGTCGGCTCGCCCACCCAGGGCAGCGCCGATGCAGGCGGGGGATCGGCCGTCGCGCTGGCCCAGGCAGCGATGTGGGACGGCGGTTAGGTTAGGGCGCACCAGGTGCGCGTCGCGTGCGAGCGCCCCCACCGATCCGTGGACCGGGGCCTGAGCGCCTGAGCGTCCGCGCGCAGGCGCTCAGGCGCTGGGCGTCTCCCCGTCCACGATCGCCACCGGGACCGACGATACCGAGGAGACGGCCGGGCCGGACAGGTGCGGGCAGATGTCGGCGGGCGTGAGGCACCCGGCGTGCAGGGCAGCGCGGACGGCGTCGGTCCTGCCCCGCACGCCAAGCTTGCCGTACACGTGCGTCAGGTGGGTCTTGACCGTGTTCGGGGAGATGCACAGGTGCCGCGCCATCTCGTCCACGGTCGCCCCGCTGGTCGCCAGGCGCAGGATCTCCAGCTCCCGCGTCGTCAGCGCCTCGACCGGGGAGACGTGGGCGGCGGAGTCCTGACCCGGCACCGAGAGCTGCGGATCACGGGCCGAGTGACCCCTGGGACTCGGCCTCAGGCGCGTGCCAGCCAGTTGCCGGGCCCCCGGCCGCGCCGCGATTGCGACGAGCGCGATGGACGCCCCGCCCGCGAACAGGTAGGAGACCAGCTGCACGAGGGCCCGGGGGGTGGCAGCGGGCTGCGCCTCGGTGAGCAGCGACGCGGCGGCGGCCACCAGCGCACCCAGCACGAGCCCGACAGCGGCCGGCCGTGGGCCGAGTGCCAGCGCGGTCGCCACCACGGCGGCGAGCGCCACCAGAAGGTGGGTGCCGTGGTCCAGGTCCCAGACGGCGGCCTCGAGCAGGACCACCACACCGGCCAGGCCCAGCGGCGCGACGGGGCGCCACGCCTCGCGACGCGTCCACGAGCCTGCCAGTCGGTCGATCGACGGATCGCCCATCGCCCACATCGTCAGTGCCCACCCCTAGCGCGTGGCGGTCACTCTCCGCCTCGGCGGGCACGGCGGCAAGGCCCGAACGTCACCTCACCGCCAGCGTGAGCGCCGCCGGGTCGCGGTCGCCATGGAGAGGCATGGCGGGCCGTGGAGCGGGCGGGCCAAACGGCAACCCGGTAGAGGGGACGTCGGTCCGGGGTCAGCCGACCGACGGCGAGGACGACGGCGCGTCGCCCGCCACGGCCGTCGTCGGCGCGCGGTCGAGGACGAGCACCGCCACGAGCCCGGCAATGACGGCCCAGCCGAAGATGATCAGGCCGGTCTGGATGCCCCATGCCTGCGCGATCCCGCCGAGCAGCAGCGCGCCGATGGGCGTCGTGCCGCCCATGAGCAGCGTGAACAGGCTCATGACGCGCCCGCGGTAGGCGTCCGTCGAAGCCATCTGCAGCCGCGTGTTGGCGCTGACTGACGCCGTGACGCCCGTGAGGCCGGCGAGCAGCATCAGGACGACGCTCGCATCGTGCCAGGGCGACAGCCCGAGCGCGACCAGCACGGCACCGAGCCCGAACCCGCCGATGAGGAACCGGCGCTCCGTCGCGCCCCGGCTGCGCATGAGCGCGATGCCGGCCGCGAGCGAGCCGAGCCCGAACGCGGCCTGGAGCGCCCCGAGGCCCTCCGGGCCGGTGCCGAGGGCCACCGTGAGCAGCGGCGTGGCCACCGACCAGTTGAAGCCGAGCAGGCCCACGATCCCGAACAGGGCCAGGATCCGGCGGATCCGCCGCGTGCCGAGCGCGTAGCGCAGGCCGGCGCCGATCTCGGAGCCGATCCCGCCCCGCTGGGCGTCCGCACCCTCGCGGGCGCGCGGCGGCCGGGCGTGTGCCGGGCGGAGGACAACCAGGACCGCGATGGCCGGCAGGAAGCTGGCCGCGTTGAGGAGGAGCGTCGGGCCGACGCCGAAGATCGCCACCAGCACGCCGCCGAGGCCGCTGCCCAGCAACCGAGCGACGTTGAACTGCACGCTGTTGACCGCGACGGCGTTGCCGACGAGGTCGCGGCCCACGATCTCGGGCACGAGGGCCTGCTGGGCGGGCATGCCGAAGGCGTTGGTCAGACCGAGGATCAGCGCCATCACGCCGACCTCCCAGTACTGCACGTGGCCGGACACCACGAGCACGCCCAGCACCAGGGCCTGGAGCATCGCGCCGACCTGGGTTGTGATCAGCAGCTTGCGGCGCGGCAGCCGGTCCGCGATGACACCGCCGAGCAGGGGGAAGACGAGCATGGGCAGGAACTGCAGCGTGGTCACGGTGCCCAGGGCCACTGCCGAGTTGTTGGTGAGCTGGAGGACGAGCCACGCCTGGGCGAGGGTCTGGGCCCAGGTGCCGATGCCCGAGACGAGCTGGCTGGACCAGTACCAGCGGTAGGCGGGGACCGCGAGCGCGGGCGGGAGCGAACCCCCGAGGCCGCGGCTCGCGTTCGGCGTGACGCCGGGGCCAGGCTCAGCCACGGGAAGCTCCTGTCGGGTCGTGAGGGGTCGGGGCCGCGCCGGCGAGGCTCTGCTCGAGGCGGTCGAGAACGGCCAGGAACGCGGCGATGTCAGCCTGGCCGACGAGGCTCTCAAGCGTCGCCGTCCACGCGATGGCCCGTTGCCGGACCTCGCTCGCCAGGGCGAGGCCGGCGTCGGTGGGCTCGAGCACGCGGAGGCGACGGTCTCCAGCGTCCGCGCTGGAGGCGAGGAGCCCGTCGGCCTCCAGGCCGTCCGCGAGGCGCTTGGCGTTCATCGGGTCCGTGCCCAGGGCTCGGGCGAGCTCCCGCAGGCCGACGCCCGGGCGCTCCGCGACCGCGCGCAGCACGCTGGCCTGGGCGCCGCTCAACCCGAGATCGGCGATCTGCGCCTGCCAGGCGCCGCGCACGATCCGATGAGCCCGCCCGAGACGAAAGCCCAGCCCTGCCTCCAGGCGCCCGGCAGTAATGGCGTCGGGGGTTGACGCCGGATAAGTCGTAGACATGACTACAAGATACCACGGGCCGGCAATCGCACGAAATGGGTGGTCGCCGTACGATCTGCCGCCATGGAAACGATTCCCCACCGGTCGGGCGAGCCGTCCCGATCGCCCCGGCGCCAGCTCGCCGACCCACGGCTCGCCCTGACCCTGCTGATCGTCGGCGTCTCCGTCGTGGCGTGGCTCCTCGGCGGCCTCGCGCCCGTGCTCGGCCCGGCGGTTCTCGCGCTCCTCGTGGGGGCCCTCGTGCGAGGGGGCGCCCCGCTCGACAAGGCGATCGTGGACCCGGCGCCGGTCTGGGGAACGCGGCTGCTGCAGCTCTCGATCGTGGCCCTGGGCCTGTCGGTGGACGCGGGCGAGGTGCTGCGGGTGGCCGGCACGTCGCTGCCGGTGATGCTCGGCACGCTCGCGGTCGGCATGACCGGGATCACCGTCATGGGGCGGCTGCTCAAGGTGGACAACCCCGTGCGCGGCATGCTCACCGTCGGCACGTCGATCTGCGGAGCGTCGGCGATCGCCGCGATGGCGCCGGTGCTCGGCGCCGAGGCCAACGAGATCGCCTACGCGGTGTCGGTCATCTTCGTGTTCAACATCACCGCGGTCATCACCTTCCCGGCCATCGCCCACGCGGTGGGCTTCGCGCCCCAGACCTTCGCCATCTGGGCCGGCACCGCGGTCAACGACACCTCGTCGGTGATGGCCGCGGCGTTCGCCTTCGGCGCTGGCACCGCCGCCTACGCCGCGGTGGTGAAGCTGTCGCGGACGCTCATGATCCTGCCGATCACGGTGGTCACGGCGGTCGTCGCCTCGCGCGGCCACGAGGAGGACGTGAGGACGCGGGCGATCGTGGCCTTCAAGCGGGCGCTGCCGTGGTTCATCGTGGCGTTCGTCGGCGCGTCGCTGCTCAACACCATCGGCCTGGTTCCCACGGGCGTGGCGCACGCGGCCGCCACCGTGGCGCAGATCGGGACCGTGCTCGCGCTCGCGGGCGTGGGGCTCGGCACGCACCTCGACCGCTTCCGGCGGGCCGGGCCGCGGCCGCTGATCCTGGGCCTCGCGGGCTGGGTGCTGATCGCGGTCACGAGCGTGGTCCTGCAGAACGCGGCCGGGCTGTTCACGCTGACCCGCTGAGGCGCGGCGGACGGGGTAGGCGCGGCGGTTGGGGCAGCGACCCTAGTAGCGCGGCACCGACGGGTCGATCCGGGCCGCCCACGCGTCCACGCCGCCGTCGAGCACCTGCAGGCGGCCGAAGCCGGCGCGGCGCAGCAGCTCGAACGCCTGCGCGCTGCGCGTCGCGTAGTGGCAGGTCAGCGTGTATGCGCGGGCGGTGTCCAGCTCGTGCAGCCGGGCCGGCAGCTCGCCCAGCGGGATGAGCAGCGCGCCCGGGATCGCGGCGATGTCTGCCTCGAACCGCTCCCGCACGTCGAGCAGCAGGGGTGCGTCCCCCGCCTCGCGGCGCCGCTGGAACGCCTCGACGGAGACCATGGGCAGGTCGGTGGCCTCGGGCTCGTGCCCGAGGCCGGGCACCCCGCAGAAGGCCTCGTAGTCAACGGGCGCGGTGACCGTGGGGCTGTCCCCGCACACCGCGCAGGCCGGGTCGCGCGGGACGCGGACCTCGCGCAGCTCCGGCGCCAGCGCGTCGAACAGCGCCAGCCGCCCGACCAGCGGGTCGCCGACACCGAGGACGAGCTTGAGAACCTCGAGCGCCTGGAGCGAGCCGATGATCCCGGGCAGCACCCCCAGCACGCCGCCCTCGGCGCAGGACGGCACGAGGCCGGGGGGCGGCGGCTCCGGGAACAGACACCGGTAGCACGGCCCGCCCGGGGCGCCGAACACGCTGACCTGGCCGTCGAACCGGAACACGCTCCCGTATACGGACGGGCGCCCGGTCAGCACCGCGGCGTCGTTCACCAGGTAGCGCGTCGGGAAGCTGTCGGTCGCGTCGGCGACCACGTCGTAGGCGCGGAACAGCTCGAGGACGTTGCCGCTGTCCAGCCGAAGCGCGTGCGGCACCACGGCGATCTCGGGGTTGAGCGCCCGCAGCCGGGCCACGGCCGCGCCGAGCTTCGGGAGGCCCACGTCGTCGGTCGTGTACAGGACCTGGCGCTGCAGGTTCGTGAGGTCCAGCGTGTCGAACTCGGCCACGCCGATGGTCCCGACGCCGGCGGCGGCAAGGTAGAGCAGGAGCGGCGAGCCGAGCCCGCCGGCGCCCACAACCAGCACGCGCGCCGCCTTGAGCCTGCGCTGCCCCGAGAGCGCCACCTCGGGCAGCAGGAGGTGGCGGCTATAGCGCAGGATCTCCGCGCGACTGAGGTCCGGGCCGTCGCCATGCGCCCCGGCAACGGGCGCGCGCTTGGGCTGCTCGGTCATCGCGGGACGCCATCCATCGGCCTATTCTCGCGTGCCCGCGCCCGGTCCGCCGGGAGGCGGCCGCCGACCCCGGGGCCACGACCCGGATCGGCGTAGGCTGGCGGCGCCCACCCCACCCGACAGGAGGCACCAGATGGCGGCAGACCCCGAGGACCTTCGCTGGATGGATGTCGCGATCGAGCAAGCGCGGATCGGCCGCGACGAGGGCGGTGTGCCCATCGGGGCGGTCCTCGTCGCCGACGGCAGGGTGCTCGGCGCGGGGCGCAACCGGCGGGTGCAGGAGGGGAGCGCCATCCGGCACGGCGAGACCGACGCGCTCGAGCACGCGGGTCGCCTGCCGGCCGCCGTCTACGCCCGGGCCACGATGTACACCACCCTCTCACCGTGTGACATGTGCACCGGTGCGATCCTGCTGTACAAGATCCCGCGCGTGGTGATGGGCGAGAACCGAACGTTCCTGTCCCCCGGCGAGGAGCTGCTGCGCGCCCGTGGCGTGGAGGTCGTGAACCTGGACCTGCCTGAGCCCAGGGCGCTGATGGACGGGTTCATCGCCCGGCGCCCGGACGTGTGGAACGAGGACATCGGGAAGGAGTAGCGCGGTGCGAGCGCTGTACGTGGGCCTGTTCGTCTCGGCCGACGGCGTGGCCGAGTCGCCCAACCTGTTCGTGGGCCCGTACTTCGACGCGGCCGTCGGGGCCGAGGTCGCCGCGGGGATGGCGCGGACCGACACGGTGCTGCTCGGCCGCCGCCTGTACGAGGACTGGGCGCGGCACTGGCCGGGCAAGACCGCCGCGGACGATCCGTACGCGCCGTTCATCAACGGCGTGCGGAAGGTGGTCCTCTCGACGACGCTCGAGACGGTGGGCTGGGCCAACGCCGAGCTCGTCCGGCACGACCACCTCGACGCGGTGCGCGGGCTCAAGGCGGAGGATGGTGGCGACATCGCGGTCAACGGAAGCATCAGCGTCGCGCAGTCGCTGCTCCGCGCCGGGCTGATCGACGAGCTCCGCCTCCTTGTGTTCCCGGTGGTGGTGGGGTCGGGGCGCCATCTGCTGGAGGGCGTCGGGAGGATCCCGCTCCGCCTCGTGGCGTCCAAGGCGCTGCCGACCGGCGTCCTTGCGCTGACCTACGCCGTGGAGCACGACGCCGGGGTCTGACCCGCGGCTGACCGGGGCCTGCGGGACAGAACGACCGCGCCCGGCCGATCGCTGCCGGTAGCATGGCGACATCCCCCAAGGAGGTCACGTGCCCGGGCTCGGCACCGTCGTCAACATCTTCGCGATCCTGGCCGGCTCCACGGTCGGCGTCGCCTTCGGGGCGCGGCTGCCCGAGCGCACGCAGCGCACGGTCACCGACGCCCTCGGGCTGGTCGTGCTCGTGATCGGCGGCCTCAACGTGATGGCGCTCCAAGACTCGACTTTCGTGGCGGCGGTCGGCGGAGCGGCACCGCTGCTGATCGTGCTCGGCTCGCTGCTGATCGGCGGCATCACGGGCTCGCTGGTCGGGATCGAGGCCAGGATGGAGGCGCTCGGCGGCTGGCTCCAGCAGCACCTGGCTGGCGATGGCGGCGATGCCGCGCGAGCGCGGTTCATCGAGGGCTTCGTGGACGCGTCGCTGCTCTTCTGCATCGGCCCGCTGGCGGTGCTGGGCGCGCTGTCCGACGGCCTCGGCCACGGCATCGACCAGCTCGCGCTCAAGTCCGTCCTGGACGGGTTCACCTCGATCGGGTTCGCGGCGGCCCTGGGCTGGGGCGTCGCGGCGGCGGCGATCCCTGTGGGCGTCTGGCAGGGCTCGCTCACGATCGTCGCGGTGCTGGCCGGGTCGCTGCTGCCGGCAGCGCTCGTGGCCTCGGTCACCGCGACGGGCGGCGTCCTGCTGCTGGGGATCGCGCTCCGGATGCTCCAGGTTCGCGAGGTCCCGGTGGCGGACATGCTGCCGGCGCTGCTCGTGGCGCCGCTGCTGACGCTGCTCGTGCGGGCCGTCGCGTAGGGGCCGGGCGCAAGGCGCGGGTTGGCGGCCGCCAAGGAACACTTGATAGCCTGTCCGTCGCGCCGGGACTGGGCCGATCGGGGAGTTGCCCGCGCGGCCTCGGGGACCGGGCGCTTGGATCGCCATCGAAGGCATCGACCCGGCGCCGCCGCCCCGCGACCCGGCCAACCGCAGACCGAGGCCATGACCCATCTCCCCCGCCGGGCCCGGGCCGCCCTGACCGCCGTCCTCGCCACCCTCCTCCTCGGCCTCGCCGTCCCGGGGGCCAACGCCTCCGTGCCCCGCGCGACGACCTACCACGCCGGCGGTGCGATCACCCTGGACACCAACCTGCTGTCCGCGAGCGGGGCGACCGCGTGGGCGATCGACGAGTTCCTGGCCGCCAGCACGCCGCTGCCCCCGCTGGGCGCCTCGTTCCTGGGGGCCGAGCAGCGATACGGCGTCAACGCGCGGTTCCTGCTCGCGGCCGCCATGCTCGAGTCAGGCTGGGGCAGGAGCGACATCGCCCGGCTCAAGCACAACCTGTTCGGCTACAACGCCTACGACCGCGATCCCTTCCGCTACGCCACGGCGTTCGGCAGCTTCGCGGCGAACATCGACGCCACGGCGAAGTTCATGCGCGACTTCTACCTGACGCCGGGCGCCCGATGGTGGGGCGGCGCCCCCACGCTGCGGGGCATGCAGCTTCGCTGGTCCTCGTCGGGCCAGTGGGGAGCGCACGTGAGCTGGATCGCCAGCACCATCCGCCTCGACGGGTTTGACGGCAGCGCGCACCGCTTCGCCGCGCCAGCGGTGAGCGGCCCGCTCCACGGCGGCGACACCGCCACCGTGAGCCTGGCGTGGACCGGCGGCCCCGTGCCGCCCACGATGGCGTTCAGCGCCACGTGGGTCCCGGTCGCGCTCGATGCCGATCTGATCGCGGCCGCCAGCGCCAGTGCGATCCCGTCGGCCCCGGCGCCAGCGGGTGCGCCGTCGGCGGGCACGGCGCCCTCGAGCACGGCGAGCGCAGCGCCGACGGCCACGGCGCCGTCGGCCACGGCGCCGTCGATGGGGCCAACCACGCCGGGCGGTCCCGTCGCCGCGCCGCCGCCCGAGCCGATCGCGGCGGAGCGCAAGACCTCGGACGCGCGCGAGATCGGGCTCGCGATCGCGGCGCCCAGCCAGCCCGGGCTGTACCTGCTGCAGGTGGACATGCTCGACGCCGACGGCACCGCGCTGCCCAGCGGCGAACGCGTCACCATCCCGCCCGCCCAGGTCCGGGTGTGGGGCGACCTCGCCATCAGCGTCGGCGTGCAGTCCGGCGGAGCGGGCGTCAGCGCCTCGGTCACCGTCACCAACACCGGACGCGTGGCGATACCCGCCCTCCCGGATCCCGTGCTGGCAGCGGCCGACCCCGAGGGCGGCTTCGGGCGCTCGGTGGTGACGGTCATCGCGTCGCCGAGCAGCACCCCGGGCACGGGCCCGACGCTGCTGATCTCGATGCCCCTCTCGGCTGACCTCCTGCCCGGGGAGACCGTCACCTACAGCCTGCCCGACATCGAGCCGTTCACAGGCCAGACCGTGAACTGGGTGACGATCCGGGTGAGCGTGCTGGGCGACGAGACGCGACTGGCCGCCTATGCGCCAGCGGGAGGCTGGGTGTCGGCTGCGACCGCCACCGGCGAGGTGGTGCTGATGCAGCCGGCCAGCCGCTATGAGGGCCCGCCGGACCCCGCGGGGTCGTCCGGGGCAGTGTCGTCGCCGAGCCCGGGCGCGTCATCGGCCCCGGCGGGGTTGCCCGCGCCCAGCGCGCCGCCGGTGCCAACGGCGTCGCCGGCGCCCCAGCACGTCACCCAGACCATCGAGGAGTGGAGCGGCGCGATTGCCTACCAGGGCAGCTGGGGCAGCGCGGCCGGCGCGTACCTCGACGGCCACGTGGCCTATGCCACCGACGCCGGCGCCGCGGCCACGCTGGCCTTCACCGGCGACGCCGTGCGCTGGGTGGGGCCGCTCGGGCCGACGCGGGGCGCCGCCCAGGTGCTGCTTGACGGCCGCGCCGTCACGACGGTCAACCTCTGGCGCCCCGGCTTCGTGCCGCAGGCGACGATCTACGCGCGCTCCTTCGCTAGCAGCGGGCGGCACACGCTGACCATCCGGGTCCTCCCCGCGCCCGGGCACCCGTACGTGGCGATCGACGCGTTCGTCATCCGGAGCTGAGTCGGCGCCTCGGGCCGCGGGCGGCGCACCGCACCGCGCCCGCCGGCGGCCCGCTCACCCGGCGGGCGCGGACTTCCAGAGGTGGCCGCAGTAGTCGCACGCCTGCTTGCCGGGCAGCTGCGCCAG
>JAKAMV010000316.1 GCA_021812735.1 Chloroflexota bacterium
GAAACCGTGGAAGATTCCCCCCCGGCTCAAGTACTGCCTCACGAACGCTCCGAAACCGTGGATAACCGCGGCCAGGGGAGAGGAGGGCCTGCCCTTCGACTCCATCACCTCCGCCCCCCACACACCGTAGCGGACCACTCCGCGAGCATAGTCCGCGTAATCAGCGTAACTGTAATGGAGGATGTGGGAAGCTAGTTTGACCGGGTTTACGGAATTAACCGCCGCGTGAATGTGGTCGTGACGGTAGCGGCATTTTCTGCGGTCGTAAAGCCGGACGAGGCGATCCGGGTACCATATTTTTATCCACCTGCCGCCTATGTGGTTTTTTCGCCGCAGCATGTAGCCGTCCGCGCCGGACCCGTCAAGGTCCAGTGAAAGGATTTCGGCAACGGCCTCGTCCGACAGGCGCTCGTCCGCGTCCAGACTGAGTATCCAGTCGTTTTTAGCGAGATCGACCGCGAAATCCTTCTGCGCCCCGTCGCCCAGGAAGTGCTGCCGGTCCAGGCCGAACTCCGTGGCGCGATGGGTGACGAACGCGTCCAGCTCGACGAACGAGCCCGGGTCCAGCAGGAGATCGAGGCGCTCGCGGGCCGTCAGCTTGCCCCAGGCGTGCTGGCGCTCGATCCGCACGGGACCTCCGCCCTGCTGCGCCTCTTGGCGCAGCCGCTCGAGGCGCTCGATCCGCTCCGCATTGGTGGACACGCCAGGCGTACCTCCGATGTGGGCTGGCTCAGGCCGTCTTTGTGCAAAGACGTCGGGGAGCGGCCCCATCATAGGGGGCCGGGCCAGTCGAGATGGGATCGCTCGGCTCCCCTGCCGATGCGCCCCGATGCGAAACGACGCCTGCGCCACCTGTGATCGGCATGTGAACGGCCCGTGAACGCGGTGCCCGAATCGCCGCCCGACGCCGCAGGGAGGTCCGACATATCCACAGAATGGTGCACAACTCGGGCCGGGTGTGGAAAAACGCCCGATCGCAGCTCACCCCAGCGCGGTAGCATTCGCACACCTCTCCCCCGACCGAGGACCGCAGGCCACGAGGTAACGCCCTTGACGCAAGTGATCGCCATCGCCAACCAGAAGGGCGGCGTCGGCAAGACAACGACCGCCATCAACCTCGCCGGCGCCCTGGCCGAGGAGGGCCGTCGCGTCCTCCTGATCGACATGGATCCGCAGGCGAACTTGACGGCCGGCGTGGGCGTCAACCTCAACACGGTGGGACGGTCGATGGCCGATGTCCTCGCGGATGGACGCGCGACGCTCACCGAGGTCATCCTGCCGACCGAGACCGCGGGCATCGACGTGGCGCCCGCCCACATCGACCTCGCCAGCACCGAGGGCGAGCTGTTCACCGCCCTTGGCCGCGAGTCGATCCTGCGGGAGGCGATGGCGGACGCGATCGCCCCCTACGACTACGTCCTGATCGACTGCCCGCCGAACCTGGGGCTGCTCACCGTCAACGGGCTCGTGGCCGCGGACAGCGTGATCATCCCGGTGCAGACCCAGTACTACGCGATGAAGGGCCTCACCAACCTCGTGAAGGTCATCAGCGCGATCCGCCAGAAGCTCAACCGCGACCTTCGCATCCTCGGCCTGCTCCCCACCTTCTTCGATGGCCGGACGAACCTGGCCAAGGACATGCTCGACGAGCTCCGCATCGTCGGTGACCACCACGTCTTCAACTCCATCGTCCGGACCAGCGTTAAGCTGGGAGAGGCACCGCTCGTCGGCCGTCCGATCACCGCATATGCCGGGTCGTCGGATGCAGCGCGGACGTACCGCGAGCTCGCCCGGGAGGTGATCGAGCTTGGCCAGGCCTGACTTCCGCGCCACCGCCGCCCGCCGACTGTCCGAGGAGCGGGAGCTGTCCCCCGCTATCGTCAGCCTGCTGTCACCCGAGCGCGCCCATCGCTCGACCGGCGTGAGGCTGGTCGCCGTGGACCGCATCGAGCCCAATCCCGAGAACCCGCGGCTGGCGTTCGACGAGGGGACGCTCGAGGAGCTGGCCGCGTCCATCCGCGAGCACGGCGTGCTGCAGCCGGTCCTCGTCCGACCCCTCGACGACAACCGATTCCAGTTGATCGCCGGCGAGCGGCGCTGGCGGGCGTCCAAGCTCGCCGGCCAGTCGACGATCCCCGCCCTCGTCGAGGACATCGACGATTCGACCGCGCTCGAGATCTCCATCATCGAGAACCTCCAGCGCGAGGACATCTCGCCCCTGGACGAGGCGGTGATGTACGACCGGATGATCAAGGAGCACGGCTACAGCATCCGGCGGCTGGCCGAGAAGCTGGGCAAGGACAAGGGCTACCTCGAGAACCGGCTCCGGCTCGCCGATGCGCCGCCCGAGGTCCGGGAGCTCGTGTCTTTGCGCAAGGACACCCTTTCCCACGCCTACGAGCTCATGAAGGTCGCCGATCCCCGCAAGCGCCGGCGGTTGGCGGATGCCGTCGCCCGCAACGAGCTGTCCCTGGTCAAGCTCCGGGAGCGGATCGAGGGTCGCGCCTCGCGCCGGGCAGCGGTCGACAGCGAGGAGGCGGCGGCGGCTTCCGGCCCGCAGGCGCCCACGGAGTCCGCCGGCACGCCGCCCGCCGCGCAGGCGGCGGAGGTCGGATGGGCCGCCGGCGGCCCGAGCCAGGCGCTCAAGGACGACAGCCTCCACGCCGCCAAGACCCAGCTCAACGAGGCGGTGGAGGAGCTGCTGGGCGTCATCCGGGATCCGCGCCTCCTCGAGTCGATCGGCTCGATCGACCGGGCCAACTTGGCGAAATACCTGACGATCGCCAAGCTTCGCCTGGAGAATGCGATCGCCGTCGTGAGGAGTGGCGATCCGGACCGCTAGGCATCCCCGCCTCGGTCGCACCTCGCCGGGTCACAACAAGAGAGGCCGGCGCCCATGGGCGCCGGCCTCTCTGCTGTTCTGGGGGTCGGGCCTGGAGTCAGGCCCGTGCTGCTAGTCGCCGCCTCCCGAGCCGTGGGTGGAGTGCCCCAGGCCCTGGCGGAACTCGGTGCCCAGGGGCTGGGTCGATCCCGCCGGCGCGATCCCGCAGGCCTCGGGCGTGGTGGTCGTCCAGTCGAAGCCCAGCGGCGACACGTGCATGTGGGCCACGCAGGAGACGAAGGCGCCGTGGTTCGGGAAGCCCGACGGCGTGGGCATGTGCGCGGCCGCAGAGACCAGGGCGCCGTGGTTGTCGGGGCCCGTGCTCGGCGACGCCAAGGGGCTAGCCGACGGCGTCGGGCTCACGGTGGGGCTCGGCGTCGGCGTCGGGCTCGGCGTCGGCGTCGGGCTCACGGTGGGGCTCGGCGACACGCTCGGCGTCGGCGTCGGCGTCGGCGTGGGGCTCTCGGTTGCGTCGGCAGTCTCAGTGGCCTCAGCCGTGAAGGCATTGTCCGATGCGTGCGACGACACGGGAGTCATCGACGGAGCCGCGGCGAAGACCGCCCCGGCAGAGATCGCGAGCACCGCAAGTGAGATGCCCAGACCCCGGAAGCGGCGAAGCAGGAACGACATAAGACGCTGGTTTCCTCCAACCGTGGTCGGCGTAACGCCTACGATAACGGCCCCGCAGTGAGGTCCGTTAGGGGTACGGTCGTCCCGGGCGGCGGCTGGGACCTTGGGTTTGCGGATGCGCACCGCCCCGACCTTCCTCTCCTGAGGCGCTGGACGTGCTCGAGGTTTCAGGGGTTCTGATCAGGCTGCGGCGCTGAGCGCATTGACCCAGGCGACCACCAGAAGGCCCAGCCCGATCGCCTGCAGCTCGAAGGCGACCTCGCGGGCGGCAGGCCCGCGCCGGGAAGCCACCAGCCCGAGCAGCGCCCCGGCGACCGGGATCAGGGCGACCGCGGTCGCGACGTCGAGCCAGGGCCCAGGGGCGCCGAGCCTCGAGCCCGACGCGACCGCGGTGGCCGCGACCGTCGCCTGGAGCGCCAGCACCAGCGCGGTGGAGCGCACTGGACCCAGCGCCACCGCCAACGACGCCTTGGCGGTGGCGGCGTCGCGCTCGATGTCGACCGCCGCGTTGGCGATCGCGAGGGCAGCCCCCGCGAGGGCTGACGCCGGCACGAGGACGGCGAACGCGGGCGGGAGGCCCCCCGTTGCCCCCAGCCAGCCGTAGACGGGCAGGACCGGGACGCCGAGCGCCAGCGGGAGCCATGAGAGCCGGCTGCGGTTGGCTCCGAGGTCGTACCAGGCGCCGATCGCCAGGGTGACGATCGCGAGGAGGAGCGTGAGCGGGCCGCTGGCGAGTGCCGCCGCGAGCCCGGCGCCCGCGCTGAGAACGAGGACGACGCGGGCACCTGACTCCCCCACCACGCCGTCGGGGATGGGCTTGCCGGGCTTCGTCGCGGCGTCGCGCGGAGCGTCAACGAGGTCGTTGAGGGTGCCGATCGAGAACTGGAGGAACACCATCGAGGCGGCGAGGAGCAGCGCCCGGCCCGGCTCCGCTCCTGCGACTGAGGCCACCACGCCCACCACCGTGCCATCGAGCAGCGACGGGAACGGGTGGACGAGTCGAGCCGCCTCGACCATGCGCCGGCCCAGGCTGCTCGGGACGGTCCCCCCCTCGGCGGCGGGCGCTTCGGCGCCTCGAGCCGCACGCGGGAGGGTGGCCGCAGGCTCGACCTCACGCAGCGGCCGAAGGATCCGAGTCCGGTGCCGCTGGGTCGCCGCAGCCGGGACGCGCTCAGCCGCCACCGGGCCCTCCCTGGGCTGCGGCGGAGCTCGCCGGCCGGCCGGCCGGACACCGTCAGCGGGCCCGACGACCACGGGGACCGGCAGGATCTCCTGGGCCGCCGGTTCCGGCGCTGGGCCGATGTCATGGTCAGGCGGTGCCGGTGCCGCCAGGGGGCCGGCATGGTCTGGCGCTGCCGCCGGGGCGGCGGGCACGAGGTGGCGGCGCCAGGTGCCAGCGAGAGCTGGCGGGACCGTCAGAGGCGCAGGATCCTCAGGGGGCGGCGCCTTCCCGATGGGGTGGGCCTGCCGGAACGGCGCCGCGTCGGATTCGCGATCAGACGTAGACGAGCTCGTCGAACGAGGCCACGAGATACTCGACGAGCCTCGCGCGCCCGTCCTCCACCTCGGCGCGGATGCCTGGAACGAGGGCCCACAGCGCGACCGCCGGGACGATCAGGCGGCCCTGGGAGTCACGCCCGATGGTCGCCGGCGGGCCGCCTCCAGAAGCGAACACGCGTTCGAATTCTCGTTCCGTGAGCTTCGCTGCGGTGCGGAAGTCCTCGACGACACGGACGACTCCGCGGCGGATGGCCACGTCGCGCATCATCTCTGCGGCCCAGCTGTCGATCTGGGCGTCGGGCTGCTCCGCGAGGCGGGTGCGGTACTCGGTGCGGTCGGCTGAGAGGCCGGTGGCTCCCACGCAGGATCTCCAAGGTGGTGCGGTGTCCCCAGCAGGATGCCACAGTCGGGGGTCAGTCCGCGCCCCCGCCCGTGTCGCTGCGCTCGCGCAGGGACCGCAGGTACGCCGCGCCGTCCCCGTCACCGAGCGCCGGGCGGGCCCCCTCCGGCCAGTCGTTGAACCACTCCGTCAGCCGACGCCACCGGCGTCCCGGCGGAGGCGGGTCGGGGAAGTCGGCGGTCATGGCCAGCAGGGCCGCCTCGATCCGCCTGGTCATCGACTGGACCGCCTCGTGGCTCGCCCGTTCCGCCGGCTCGACTGGCTCCCCCACCCGGATCCGGACGCCGCGACGGAAGGCCAGCCACGAGGTCCCGTTGACGGCGAGCGGGATCACCGGGACGTCCCACCGGATCGCGAAGTACGCCGGTCCGTCCGCGATCGGCGTCAGCTCGTGCTCGCCCCGGTGGATCCTCCCCTCCCCTGCGATCGCGATGGCCCAGCCGCGTCCGAGGACCTTGCCCACGCGCCGGGTCGTGGGCAGGAGGTCCGTCTTCTCGGGCCGGTACGGGATCCCGAACCCGGCCCAGGCCATCAGCCGGTTCCGGGCGCCCCGGGTCATGTCCTCCTCCTTGGGGCCGAACATCGCGTAGTGGGGTCGAAGGGGCAGCACCGCGATCAGGACCAGGGGATCGACCCAGTTGAGGTGGTTGAAGCAGTAGATCGCCGGCGTCGTCGCCCAGCGCTCGGGGTGCTCGACGCGGACGCGCAGCATCCCGCCGACGACGACGCGGCACGCGAGCCGCAGCAGCCGGACCCTGAAGGCCCGGTACTCGGGCTCGGGCAGGAGCATCTCGGGCACGACGCGAGTATGGCGGGCGTTGGTCGCCCGCGACGTGGGCCGGTCGGGCCCGCCGGTCGGTCCGGTCGTCATGCGCCTGAGCCGGGGCCGTGCGCCAGAATGGGCCGCGAGCAACGGGAGGGGCGCCATGCATGTGAACCGGGGACTGCTGGGCTGGGGTGTGTTCTTCATCGCGCTCGGCGCCGTCCCGCTCGCTGTGCAGGGCGGGATCCTCGACGCGGCGACCGCGCGCCAGGCCTGGCAGTTGTGGCCGATGCTGCTGATCGGAGCCGGCCTGGCGCTGGTGCTGCGGAACACGCCCCTCGCCTCGCTCGGCAACGTCGTGGTCGGGCTGGCCTTCGGCCTGATGGCTGGGGGCGTCGTGGGCGGGGGCGTCGGGCCCACCGCGCCGTTTGCCGTCTGCGGGGTGGGCGGATCCGAGCCCTCGGCCGTGAACGGCCCGCCGGCCACCGGGACGCTCGGGTCGCAGGCGTCCGTCAGCCTCGCCGTCGACTGCGGCGCCTTGACGGTCTCGTCCGCCCCCGGCAGCGACTGGTCGGTCGCTTGGCCATCGGAAGGCGTGAGCGCACCCGACATCGGGTCGGGCAGCGACCACCTCGACGCCAGCTTCGGCCAGCGGCACGGGTTCGCTGTCGGCGAGCCCGCCGCACGCTGGGACGTCGTGCTTCCTGAGGACCCGTCGATCGACCTCTCCGTGGACGTCGGCGCCGGCTCGCTCCGCGCCGGCCTCGGGAGCACGCGTGTCGCCGAGCTGGCCGCAACGGTCAACGCGGGCGACGCCCGCATCGATCTGACGGCAGCGCGGGGCACCACCTCGGCGAGCGGCAGCGTGAACGCGGGGTCGCTGCGGGTGGCGCTGCCCGCACCGGACGCGCCGTTGACCGGAACCTTCACAGCCAATGCAGGCAGCGTCTCCATCTGCACACCACCCGGCGTGCCACTGCGGATCACCGTCGACGACGTGACCCTCGGCTCGACCAACTTCGCCCAGCGCGCCATGGCCCAGGCCGGGAACGTGTGGACGCGCGGCGCGTTCGGACCCGGGACAGCCGGCATCAGCCTGCACGTCTCGGTCAACGTGGGCTCCATCACCCTCGACCCGGAGGACGGCTGTGGATGACCGCCTCTACCGGTCCACGACCGACCGGTCCATCTCCGGCGTGTGCGGCGGCGTGGCCGCGTGGCTCGGGCTCGATCCGTCGCTGGTGAGGGTCGGCTGGGTGCTGCTGGCGCTCGTGTCCGGCGGCATCTTCTTGATCCTGTACATCGTCATGGCGATCGTGGTGCCGGACGCGCCGCCCGGCTGGGCGCCCCGCGGCCGCATGCATCCGCCAGGCGGCCAGCCCGGGTACGGCCAGGCGTGGGACCCGCGCTGGAGCAGCGGCGCGCCCGCGGGCCCGTCGGCTGGCGCACCCGGAGGCGCCTGGACGGGGGCACCGGGCTGGCAGTCGGGCACGGGGCCGTCAGGCACGCCGTCGCCGGGCGCCCCGCCGACCAGCCAGACCCCGCCCGGCGCCCCGCCGACCAGCTGGCCGGAAGACTGGTCCCGTGGAGAGCGGTCGAATCTGGGCGGCTCCTTCCGCGGCGATCGGGCCGGCTTCGTGGTTGGCGGCGTCCTGATCGTGCTGGGCGCGTGGTTCCTCGTGCGGGACTATGTCCCGATCAACTGGGACCTGGTGTGGCCCGTCGCCGTCATCGCGCTGGGCGGGATCCTGATCGCCGGGGCGATGCGGCGGGGGGCGTAGCCTGGCGGCCGGCCGCCCGCACGATCGCGTCAGCGCCAGAGGCGCTTCCAGAACACCACCGGGCTCGACGACTGGTAGATCCAGCCGACCAGCGGGGCGCTGGCGAGGATCGCGAGCGCGCCCCCAGGCCGGATCCTCCCGCTGACCGTCCCGGCCGCGGCCGCCAGCACGCCGAGCACCGTCCCCTTCACGACACCGGTCCGTCCGGGCAGCACGTCGTGGCCCACCGGCAGCAGCCAGGCGGCGACGATCGCGAACCGCCAGGCGGGCCGCCGGACCCGCGGTGCGGCCAGTCGAAGCGGGAGGAGCAGGAACAGCGGCAGCTGGACCACGGTCAGCACCGCGACGCGAACGCGCTCGCGCAGCCGGAACAGGCGCGCGAGGCTGGTCATCGACGGGCTCATTCCGCCCTCGAGGAACGCCGGCAGGTCGCGCGCCTCGATCGGGCCGACGACGACCTCCCAGCCGGTCAGCGCCGCGAGCCCGCGCCGGACCCGGCCCCCGAGCCGCGGCACGATGATCTGCGGCCGGTCCACGAGCGCCTCGAGGGCATAGCGCTCGATCAGGGCGGCCGCCTTCTCGCCGTTGAACAGGCCGGCGTCGCCCGCGCACCAGACGTTCCAGCCGTCCGTGTCCTCGACCACTAGATAGGCGTCCAGACCGGCGAGCGCCGAGCGGACGGCCTCGACCGACGCCAGGAAGTTCCCTGTCAGCAGGACGGGTCCGCCGGGCCCCGGCTTGCCGACGCGGTAGACGCCGGGGCGCACGGCGATCGGCAGGTCGATCCACGCCGCGGCTCGCAGCACCGCCCGCATCGCGCCCGCCGGCAGCGCCTCGTCGAGCTGGGCCACGGCCGGCGTCGCCTGCGGCAGGACCTCCGGCCGCCGGGCCGCCAGCACCACCAGGCCGCCCAGTCGGCGCGACGAATCGGGGAGGAGCTCCAGGCCGGCGCCGGCGAGCAGCTCGCTCCACGCGTGACGGCGGCTGGGAGCGGCCTCCTGGAGGGCGGCGAACGAGACCACCCACTGGACGGCGCGCGCGATCGCGACCAGGACCCGCGGCACGAGCGAGGCGGGAGGGACCTCGTCGGCGAGCACGATTCGGCCGCCCGGCCGGAGCGCCTCCGCCATCCGCCGCACGGCCAGGGCCGCGAGGTCGGGCGACAGCTCGCCGAGGACGAACGTCGCCGTCGCCACGTCGAAGCGCTCGTCCCCGAGGGGCGGGAAGGCCACGTCGCCCTCCCGGAAGTCGACGCTGACGCCGGCCGCGGCCGCCTTGTCGCGGGCCACCGCGAGCATCGATGCCGAGCGGTCGATGGCCACCACCTCGACGCCGGAGCGCGCGGCCGCGACGGCAAGCGAGCCCGTCCCGCAGCCCATGTCGAGCAGCCGCTCGCCGGGCTCGACCACCGCGAGCACCGCGTCCCGCAGCCTGGCGGCTCGGCCGAGCGTGACCACCTCGATCCAGCGGTCGTAGAAGCGGACCAGCCGCGCGCTGCGATCGGCCACGACCATTGCCGCGAGGGACATCGCGTCGACCCTCCTGTCGACTCTCGGACTTCACCCGAGTGTCGACCCGTTCGGGTGACGGTGCAAGCGACGCACGCCCGGCGGCAGCGTCGTCGGCGGCCCGCCGTCGCGCGCGGTCGACGCCG
>JAKAMV010000005.1 GCA_021812735.1 Chloroflexota bacterium
GCATCCGACGAGCGGGGCGGTGCCCGCGGCGATCGCCTCGGCCAGGGCCAGCGGCGGGTCCGACGCCCCGACGGCCCGGGCGCCGACCACCGCGAGCGCCTCGGCGCCCTCGGGGGTCACGCTGCCGCCCACCGCGACGCACGGCACGCCGGCCTCCCGGGCGCGCCTCGCCACGCCGAGCGCCGTCTTGCCGAACGCGGTCTGGGCGTCGATCCGCCCCTCGCCCGTGAGCACCAGGTCCGCCTCCGCGAGCGCGGCGTCGAATCCGGCCGCCTCCATCACGAGCTCGACGCCGGCGCGGAGCTCCAGCGAGGCGAGGCGGTCGGCGAGGCACAGCAGCCCGAACCCGACGCCGCCAGCCGCGCCCGCGCCGGGGGTGAGGCGCTCCGAGCGCCCGGTTGCGGTCTCGAGCGCATCGGCCCAGCGGGCAAGCCTCGCGTCGAGCCGCCGCACCTCGTCGGGTGTCGCGCCCTTCTGCGGCCCGTAGACGGCCGCGGCGCCATCGTCGCCCAGCAGCGGGTTGGTGACGTCGCAGGCGACCCGGAGGCGGAGTTCGGCCAGCCGCGGGTCGAGCTCGGTCAGGTCGACGCTCACGAGCGACGCGTCGACGCGCGCGCCGAGCGCCGCCAGCAGACCCGCCGCCCCGTCGGTCGTGGCGCTGCCCCCGATGCCGAGCACCACCTCGCGGATCCCCGAGTCGAGGGCGGCCCGGATGAGGTCGCCGGCCCCCGCGCTCGAGGCCCGGGCCGCATCGCGCTCGCCTGCCATCACGCGGGACAGGCCCGAAGCCGCCGCCAGCTCGATCACCGCGGCCGCGCCGTCGTCGCGCACCAGCCACGGAGCGCGGATCGACCGCAGCAGGGGGTCGCGGGCCAGCGCCTCGACGCGGCGCCAGCCCCCCGCCGCCTCGATCGCCACCAGCGTTCCCTCGCCGCCGTCGGCGAGCGGGGCCAGGCGGAGGTCATCGTCGGGCCGCGCTCGGCGCCAGCCCTCGGCCAGGGCGCGCGCCACTTCGACGCTGGTCAGGGTCCCTTTGTACGAGTCAGGCGCGATCAGGACGCGCATGGCCGCATCGCACGACCGCGGCGTACGCGGCTCCGTGGGCATGCCCGGGAGGTATCACTTCGGTCGTCAACGCCGCGACCTCCCCTCGCAGCGCCCGCGTCCATGTCTGGCAGGAATGGAGGAGGGGCGAGGTGGTCGCCCGGGAGCCCTTCGACTCCGAAGTGATGCCCGGCGGGAATACCGGCGAGGTCGCGCCGGGGTCCGCTGGGGATGTTGCCGCAGCTGGCGGTCACTCCGCGGTCGGCTCCGCGGCCAACGAGCGCCGCCGCTCGAGGTACTCCGGGATGCGGATCATCGGCGGGCGCTCCTGGTCGGCGATCTCCATGACCTCGAGGCTCAGGCGCCCGTGCCCCGAGCGCGGCAGCTTCATCGTGTGGCCGAGCTCCGCGAAGAGGCGGGCGCGACGCCGCTCCTCGAGCCGCTTCATCACAGCCTGGAGGATCACGAATGACATCTTCGAGAGCCCCTCGAGCTCTTGGTTGCGGTGGAGCCGCCGCTCCAGGTCCACCTGCCCGAGGCCCTCGAGGCCCACCTTCTCGAGCGCGTCGACGAGGTGGCCGATCTCCACCGCGTAGCCCGTGAAGAACGGGAGCTGCTCGAGCAGCGAGCGTCGCCCGGCGTACTCGCCCGCCAGCGGCTGGATGAACCCGGAGAGCTCGGGGAAGAACAGGTTGATGAGCGGGCGCGCCACCAGCTCGGTGACCCGGCCGCCGCCCCCCTCCTTGATCACGCCGCCCTCGACGATCGGGCGCTGGTAGTAGCCCTTCACGTACTGGAGCCGGTGCTCCACGAGGAGCGGCCCGAGCGTCCCGTACGCCATCCGGCTGTGCCAGTTGCGGACGTCCGTGTCCGCCCAGACCACGATGTCGCCGCTCGTCTCGTACAGCGACTTCCAGAGCGCCTCGCCCTTGCCCCGGAACGAGCCGTACCGCGGGAGCACATCGGGGTGCTGCACGACGCGCGCCCCGGCGCCCGCCGCGATGGCGCGGGTGTCGTCGGTGGAGGCGGAATCGATCACCAGCAGCTCGTCCAGCAGCGGGTAGCGCACCTGCATCTCGCGGATGGCCCGGGTGACGATGGGCCCGATGGTCTCCGCCTCGTTGAGCGTGGGCAGCACGAGCGAGATGGTGACGCCCTGCTTCTGCTTGAGCTGGACCAGGCGCTCGAGGTCCGCGAACTCGCCGTGGTGGAAGTTGGCCTCGGCGAACCACCGCTCGACCTTGGCCGGGACGGCGCGCGACTCCTCCGCGGCGCGGTCGGCCGCGGCGAGGCTCTCGGCCCTCTGGGCCAGCGCGTCGAACGTGTGGCGGCCGATGGCCTCGTGGGTCTTGACCACGATGACCGTGGTCTTGGAGCGCTGGGCCACGGCCTCCGGCAGCGATCCGAAGAGCGAGCCGCCGACCTCGCCGGGCGGGGCCGACGCGCCCATGACCACCAGGTCCGCGTGGTCCGCCTCGCGCAGGATGGAGGTCCGGATGTTGCGGGTCTCGCGCAGGACCGGCTCCGCGTCCGCGGTGATGTGCTGGCGCACGAACGCGGCCAGCGCGTGCTCGGCCTGGGCGCGGACGGCCTCGGTGACCCCGGCCGGCACGAAGTGGGTGACCGCCACCGTGGCGCCGTGGCGGTGGGCCAGCGCGTCCGCGAAGCGCAGGGCGAGCTCGGCATGCGGGCCGCCGCGCACCGGGACGAGGATCCGGCGGATGGCCCGCGCGCCGCGCTGCTTGACCACGGCGATGTCGCATGGGGACTCGCGCACCACCTCGTCGATGGTGGGCGAGATCGCGGGCCCGGCCCCGCCCTCGCGAGACGGCGCGGACTTGCCGCCCCAGCCGAAGATCAGCAGGTCGGCCTCCTGCTCGGCCGCCGCCTCCACGATGCCCGCCGCGGCGTGCCGCCCGATGCGCACGAGAGGGTGGATGACGGTCCCCTCGGGCACGTAGTCGAGCACGCGCTGGAGGAGGCGCCTCGCCTGTCGGGCGCGAGTCGCGCCCTCGGACAGCGGCATGCCCTCGGGCACCTCCACGATGCCCAGCGCCGAGAGCTCGCCGGTCCGCGGCTCCAGCAGCGCTGCGCCGATCCGGATCAGCTCCTCGGCGGTCAGCGGGTTCGCGACCGGGATCAGGATCCGCGCCGGCAGCGGCTCGGCACTCATCGGGGTGCGTCCTCCGCCACGGCGTCCAGCGCCCTCCAGCGCTCCACGAGGTAGGGCTTGAGCAGCTCGAACTCGCGCGCCTGGCGCTCCACCCGCTCCTCGGCGTCGGCGCTGTCCAGATGCCGGTTCTCCACCACGAACGAGCCGACGCGGCCGAAGTAGATCGGCACGAGCACCGCGACGAGGCGCCCCGTCTCGAGACCGCCCTTGCGCGTCGCCAGCACCAGGTCGTACACCACGCGAGCCCACAGGTCGTCCGGGAAGTGGAAGCTCGCGAGCGCCTCGGCCATCTCGAGCGTCGTAGGGTGGGCGGACGTGGTCTCGCCGCCCATGCCCAGCTTCCGCGAGGCGCTGTCGGCGAGCGCCCCGGCCTCGGCGGCCAGCGTGAGGACGGCCTCGGCGGTCGCGGGGTCCAGGGCGCCGCGCCAGGCGTCCGCCAAGGCAAGCGAGCCGCCGTGGAACTCGCCCAGCAGGCGGACCACGTTCACCTCGAGCGGCGGCGGATCGATGATCCGCTCGAAGCCGTAGGCGGGGACGTCGTGGCTGCCCTTCACGTCCAGCCACGCGTCGGGGTGCGCCACGGCGAGCCGCAGGATGGTCCCCACGACCTGGCGGAACATCGGTCCGAGGTCGGCCCCCGGGTCCTTCGGGTCGTGGACCTTCGCCCCCAGCCGCGTCTGGCACATGGCGAACCCGCCGGTGAGCGCCGTCGTGGTCATCCAGATGTCGATGCCGAACTTGCTGATGTCGCTCGTCCAGTCCTCCTGCGCGAGGTAGTGGCGGACGAGGTCGCCGGACACCCCGAAGTCGCCCCCAATCGGCTGTCGGATGCGCAGGCCGTACAGGGCGCGGGTGAGCGGATAGGTGACCGTGTTGGTGATCGTCCCGTCGTACTTGTGGCGCGCGTAGAGCGGGGCGACGAAGTCGTAGCCGCCCTTGAGGATGGGGCCCGCGAGGAGCTCGATCCACTCGGGAACGATGCTGCGCAGGTCGCTGTCCACCACCACCAGCGCCTGCACGTTCAGCGCGGCGGCCAGCTCGAAGATCGTCCGGAGCGCGGCGCCCTTGCCGCCGGTGCCCTCGATCTCGGGGTAGGTGAGGGTGACCCGGTCGAGCCGGTTGGTGGGCCGCACCAGGAGGATGGACTCGACGTAGTCCGGCGGCTCGGTCTCGATGACCACGCGCTGGGTGCCGTCCGGCGAGCCCGCGTCGGAGTTGACCAGGACCGGCTTGAGGTCCGGGAAGTACTGGACGAGTCCGGCATGGGCCGCGCGCACGACGTAGCCGATGGTCGCGGCGTTCTTGAAGCTCGGGATGCCGACCATGATGTCGGCGCTGCCGAGCCGCGCGATCTCGTCCCTGATGGCTGGGGTCAGCGTCGTCGGGGGCACCTGCCCACCCTACCACCGCGCGCCGGGACGCGGCCAGACCCGCGCTCAGTCGGCGGGCGGCGGGTCCTCGTCAGCCCCGCTCGAGATCGCGGCGCGGGACGCGCCCCGGGGCGCCGGCACCACCACCCAGTCGGGGTTCTCCCGGCCGGGCGTGTAGCGGCTGTTGGCGGCGCGCCAGGAGATGTGCTCGAAGCCCAGCGTGCCCCACGTGCCCGCCAGGCGGGAGCCGCCCGGCCGTGCGAAGGGCGTGACCCGGACGAGGCGCGACTGCGCCAGCAGGGTGTCGAGCTGCCGCTTGCGCTCGAGCAGGGGCACCTCGAGCAGCGGCTGGCCGTCGAGCCAGAGCAGGTCCGTGGCGACGAACGCGTGGTCCTCCCCGTCGGCGAGCGCCTCGAGGAACGGCAGGGCCCGCGCCTCCTCGGCGGCCTGGTGCTGGCGGCCGATCAGGTACGGGTCCCGGTTGTCGCGGTGGAAGAACCGCGGCAGCGAGAACATCGTCCGCGGGACGGGCTCCCGGGCGGGGTACGCGCCGACCCCGGTGTCGAACGCCCGCTTGGTGAGGTGGCCCTCGATCACGCCGTCGGTCGCCTCGAACGCGTAGCCGAGCGCCTCCTCGAGCGAGGCGGGCACCTCGATGCGGTCGCCGTAGCGGTAGATCTCGGCCGTCCCGCGGTCGATGGCCGCGACCACTCGCAGCCCTGCCCAGTCGGGCTCGATGATCGGGTCCACGATGTCGCTGGCGTCGCGCCGGCCCGGGTACTGGGGCCGCCACTCGGCGGCCACGACGCGGGGATCGGTGGTCATCGCTGGATCGTACCGCGAGGGTCCATCCCCGCCGATGCGCCGACGCCCGTCCCGGCCCGCCGCGCTTCTCTATGATCCGACGGGACCTGAGGAGATCGCACCCACTCTGGGCATGAGGGAGCCGGATGACCGCCGCCGCCGTCGCGACCACGGAGTTGACCGAGCTCGACCGCCGCAATCACCGCAAGGCTGCGCGGGCCGGCTGGGCCGTCTACGACCTCGCGGACACCATCTGGTCGTACGCGATCTTCTCGCGTGCCATCTCACTGTTCCTCGTGGACAAGCTGGGCGACGGGCCCGGCAACCTGTGGCTGGGCCTGTCGGTCGCCCTCTCGGTGGGCATCAACGCGCTCGTCTCCCCGTTCCTGGGCGCGATCTCGGACCGCTACGGCCGACGCCTGCCGTTCCTGCTCGCGTTCACCGTGGGCGCCTGCCTGCCCGCGATGGCCATCCCGTTCGTGCCAGTCTGGCTCGGGATCGTCCTGTTCTGCGTGGCGATGTTCTCCTACCAGTCGTCGCTGATCTACTTCGACGCCACGCTCCAGCTGGTGAGCACGCCCGAGAACCGCGGCCGGATCGCGAGCCTCTCGACCGGGGTGGGCTACATGGGGACGGTGCTCATCGCGATCCTGCTGTTCGCCACCCACCTCTCGGTGGAGATGACCTTCGTCCTGGCGCCGGCGCTGTTCCTCGTGCTGTCGGCGCCCACGTTCCTGCTGCTCCACGAGGACGGCAGCCGGGCCAAGCGCGGCGGCGACCCGCTCGGCGCCGCGTGGTCGCAGACGTGGCGCACGATCCGCTCGCTCGACCAGTACCCCGGGCTCGGCCGGTTCCTCGCGTCGCGCTTCTTCTACACGGACGCGCTCAACACCAGCGTCACCATCATGACCATCTTCGCGGTCAAGGCGGTGGGGTTCACCGAGCAGGACGCCAACATCGTGCTGCTGTGCCTGACGCTGTCGGCGATCGTCTCGGCCTTCATCTGGGGCCAGCTGGTCGACCGGCACGGCCCGAAGCGGACCCTGTTCAGCGTCCTCATCCTGTGGGCCGCAGCGCTCGTCGTGGGCGCCGCCCTCGTGTCGCCCGGGCCGTTCATCATCGCCGGGCTCGCGATCGGCGCCGGATTCGCCGGCCTCCACGTGTCCGACCGGGTCCTGATGTACCGCCTCAGCCCCGAGGACCGCCTCGGCGAGTTCTACGGTCTCTACGGCCTGGTGGGGAAGGGCTCCCAGGTGATCGGCAACCTGTTCTGGGGCCTGGTCCTGTTCCTCACCTTCGACGCGCTGGGCAAGGGCGCCTACCAGCTGGGGATCTTCACCCTGCTGATCGCGATGCTGATCGGCCTGTACCTCCTGTACCCGGTGCCCGAGCGGCGCGAGGGCTGAGCGGCGCGAGGGCTGAGCGGCGCGAGGCCTAGCTCGAGGGCGTCCCGCTGAGCGCCGCCGCCAGCCAGTACATCCAGATCGCAACGACCGCGGCGAAGACCGTGATCAGCACGGTCAGTGCCACGATGAGCTGCATGCCGGGGCGGGCCCGTGGCCGGGGGTCGTCGTCCACGGTCCGGGCCTTCTCTGCGGGCCGCGACGTCACGGCGTCACCAAGTGGACCGGGTTGCCGCGGATGTCCACCTTCCAGGTCGTGAGGTCCGTCGCGAAACCACTCCCGGCGCCCATCGAGTAGCGGATCTTCCACCAGCCTGGCTCACCCGTGGCCGGGTCGACCGGCGCGGAGTAGGTGGCGGGGAGCTGCACGTCGATCGTCAGCCAGCAGCCGTTGAACAGGCTGTTGCCGCCGGTGTTCGTCGTGACGTAGGTCACGCCGGTGCCGTGCATGCCATTGCACGACGTGGCGTTCGAGTTGCCCCGGACGGCGGTCCAGTCGAATGCCACGGGGGTGAAGCCGGTGCCGGTCGGCTCCAGGATCTGGAGCGATGCCGGCAGCCTCCCGGTGTCCCCTGGGTCCCACAGGTTGATCTCCATGGTCTTGCCCGCGTGGACGGCCTCGATCTGGGCGAGGTAGAACTCGGACACCGTGTTCGCCGGGAGGTGGACGTACGCCTCCATGGCGCCGATGCCGTAGATGCGCGGCGTGCCGCTCGCGGACGAGGCGTACAGCGCGAACGTGTTCAGGCCGGTGCTGTTGTTCTGGTCGTTCGGCGACGACAGGTCGGTGGAGTACGTGTGCAGGCGGTAGGTGCCGGCGGCGAGCGTCACAGGCACGTGCACCCAGCCGAGGTGCCACGGCAGGGTCGAGCAGTCCGTGAAGTACGGCGTGCCGCCCTGAGCGCCCCACAGCACGTGGTCGTCATACTGCATCCGGCGGTATGCAGTTCCGGAGCTCCAGACAAGCGTGTCGTCCGAGGTGTCCGCCAGCGTGTTGTTGGTGTTGTACAGGTCGTAGAACGCGCTGATCGGCTGGCCGTTCGAGTGGCGCGACCCGTAGCCCAGGCTGCCGCCGTACGTCCAGTCCTCGCCGGTGCCCGCGCCATCCGTGTCGCAGAAGCCCGGGTCGTAGATCCAGAGGTTGCCGCCGCCCCCGGCCGGGATCTCCACGGCGTAGTTGTAGAAGTCGGTCGGGTCGTAGTACGCGTCCGGTGTGGACCCTCCCCGGCTGTTGAGCGTCGACGTCCGGGTGTCGTACTTCGTCATGAAGGCGTCGCCTTGGATGCTGGGCGCGCCCTGGCTTTGCATGGCGCCCCAGAACTTCTGGGGCCGCGTGATCGCAGGCTGGCCCGGCGGCGGATCGACCGTCGCGTCGTAGACGAGCCTGGGCCTCGGGGTGGTCTGCGCCTTCACCAGGTAGCCGACGCCGTAGTAGTTGTCCGGGCTGCCCATCGGCACGGGCAGCACGTAGTCCGCCTTCGCTGTGCGCTCGGCGGGCCAGGAGTTGATTCCCAGGACCCTGGCGAAGAACGTGCCCACCGGGCCCGAGATGCTCACGTCGAGGCGCCGGTTGTTGTGGGGGTCCACGGAGGGCGTGACCACCACGCCGTTCGCGCCGTCCGTGTAGCCGTTGCGGGCGGATTCGGCGCGCGCCACCACGAACGCCTGAACGGGGTTGCCCGGCAGCCACACCACGCCGGCGAGGGCCGCCGCATCGGCGGCCCGCTGCATCCGCAGGTTGCTGGTCCAGTACCACGCCACGTCCACCACGACGCCGCACATGGCGATCAGCGCGACGATCGCGCCGGCGAAGATCACGACGATCTGGCCGCGCTCACGGCGGCTGCGACGGCGCGCGTGCCGGACGACGTCCGGCGGAGTCTCGAAGTCGGGCATGTCAGTCCGTGGGATTGAGCGCCATGACGGTGCGGTCCGTCATGGGCAGGGTGGAGCCGCCTGATCCCCCGAAGAACCGGAGGATCCCGCTCAGTGGCGTGATGAAGCGGTACGTGTAGCTGATGGACACCCCGATCGAATCCGGGTTGGCGGTGGTGTTCGTCCGGGAGCACGGCGACCAGCCGTTGGTGGTCTGCGAGAAGTCGAGCGCCCGGCCGTCGACGGTGGGGCCATGGCCCGGCGACCAGACGTTTGCGAAGCTGCCCGTCTGGTTGCCGGCCGAATCGGCCTTGAAGATCCGGATCGAGCTGATGTCTCCGAGGTGCTGTGCGACCGGCGACCCCTCTGAGGTGAGGACGCGCTCGACGGCCGAGATCACGTACTTGTCCACGTCGGCGCAATTGCTCAGCGTCTTGCCGGCGGCGAGCGCAGCGCCCATCCGAGCGCCCTCGCGCGAGGCGTAGCTGAGCGTCAGGTTGTGGTCGAAGGCGAAGCCCAGCTCGAGCATGCCCAGCAGGAGCAGCAGGAAGACCGGCACTACCATCGCGAACTCGACCAGGCTCTGGCCTCGCTCGCGCCGTCGTCGCCCTGTCACAGGACCGGCTCCATGCGCATCGAGTTGGATTTGACGACAGTCAGGAACGGGCCGAAGGTCGAGCCGAACGCGGTCCGCCAGGTGTGCTTGTACGTGACCCGCACCCCGACGAAGTCCATGGGCTGGCCGTTGCACCCTGCCAGCACATTGCAGCGGCCGCTCATCGGGTAACCGTCGGCCGTCCTCGTGAATGGAACGCTGATGGCCGTGCCGTCCGGGAGCGTGCAGTTGTAGGTGCCGGTGCGCGTGTAGACCGTGGCGCCGCCGGACTGGGCGCCCGCGGCAGTCGCCCGGTAGATCTCCACCTTCTGAATCTGCGCGGCGTCGGTCGGGGCGCCGAAGTCAGCCTCGACGGTCTTGAGGACCGAGCAGTCCGCGCCGGCCCCGTCGCCGCCCTCCGCGGCCATCAGCGCCCCGTCGCGGGACGCGTAGTCCGCCGCGAGCAATGCGTTGAACGCGAAGGTGAACTCGACCAGCGCGATCAGGATCGACAGGAAGATCGGGATGACCAGCGAAAACTCGACCAGTGACTGGCCGGCCGACCGCTTCTGCCGCCGGTGACGACACCGCATGGAACCTCAACCCCGGACCGACCGCTCCCCGTGGCGGCCTAAGCACTGCCCCCGTTGCTGGAGCACGGACACTCGATGCTAGGAACGGCCCTCGCCAATGTCCCTTACGCCCGCCTTACGCCGGGTTGCAGCCGCACGCAGTGCGGTGCTTGTCGGCAACGT
The DNA here is from genome assembly GCA_021812735.1 of Chloroflexota bacterium. The sequence goes on from JAKAMV010000005.1 coordinate 10,020, forward strand.
CCGAGCCGCCTCCGCGGCCAACGTCCGCGACGTCGTGATCGTCAGTCCCCGTAGCCGCCCGGGTGCGCCCGCCGCCACGCCCACGCGGAGCCGATCATCTCGGGCAGCGTCGACCGCCGCGGCGTCCAGCCCAGCAGTGCCCTGGCCCGCGCATTGGAGGCCACCAGCACGGGCGGGTCGCCTGCCCGGCGCGGCCCGACCGTGTGGGGGATCGGCCGACCGACCACCGCCTCCGCCGCGCGCAGGACGTCCTTCACGGAGAACCCGTTGGCGGTGCCGAGGTTGGCGATGACCGGCTCCGCGGGGCCGCCGCCCAAGGGGCCCGTGCGCGCGTCGGCGGGATCGGTGGCGACCAGGGCGGCCACGTGGGCGTCGGCGAGGTCCTCGACGTGGATGTAGTCCCGGACCGGCGTGCCGTCGGGGGTCGCGTAGTCCTCGCCGTACAGCGTCAGCACCGGGCCGCCCTCGGCCGCGCGCAGGACGTTCGGGATCAGGTGCGTCTCGGGGCGGTGGACCTCGCCCAGCCGGGCGGTGGCCCCGGCCACGTTGAAGTAGCGGAGGATCACGCTCCGCAGCCCGTACGCGGCGCCGTACCAGCGCAGCGCGCCCTCGAAGGTGCGCTTGGTCTCGCCGTACGGGTTGATCGGGCGGAGGGGCGCGTCCTCCGCGATGGGCGTGGCGTCCGGGACGCCGTAGACGGCGGCCGTGGACGAGAAGACCACGCGCAGCACCCCGGCCGAGCGGGCCGCCTCGAGCAGAGCCACCCCGCCCGCCACGTTCTCGCGGTAGTACTTGGCCGGGTGGGCCATGCTCTCGCCCACCAGCGAGCGGGCGGCGCAGTGGAGGATGGCGTCCACGCGCTCGCGCTCCAGCAGGCTGCGCGTGGCGGCCTCGTCGGCGTAGGTTCCGGTCACCAGGCGCGCGTCCGGGTTCGCGACCGCGGCGTGGCCGGTCGAGAGGTCGTCGAGGACCACCACCTCGTGGCCGGCGGCGATCAGCGCGTCCACCGAGACGCCGCCCACGTAGCCGGCGCCGCCGGTGACCAGGACCTTCACGGGACCACCTCGCGATCGGGCAGGGCCGCGCCCCGCGTCTTGAGCACTTCCTCGAGCCGCGCCGCCAGCCGGACGGCGACGGCGTTCTCCGGGTCGATCGCGAGCGCCCTCCAGGCGAGCTGCAGGGCGCGCGCGTCGTCCCCGCGGTCGAGCGCCACGCGCGACAGCCCCGTCAGCGCGATCGCGTTGCGCGGGTCGACGTCGGCGGCCTGGCGGTAGAGGCGCTCGGCCCGGTCCAGCAGCCCCATCCCCAGCGCCTGCTCCGCCTGGAGCAGCAGCTCCATCACGGCGAGCCCACCGCGTCTTCGTACATGTCGGCAAGGATGCCCTGCGCCAGCAGCAGGAGCGAGCCCCGCTCGTTGAGTCCGGGATCGGCGATGACGCGATCGAGCAGCTCCTCGATCACGTGCCCCAGCCGCGGCCCCGGGGTCAGGCCCAGCTCGGTCATCAGGTCGTGGCCGTTCACGGCGAGGGCGCGGCGGTCCAGGGGCGTGGCCGCGTGGAGCTCGCGTCCGACGCGCTCGCGGAAGGCGGCGGTCTCGGGGTCGTCGGGCGTCATGCCGCTGCCCAGGTCGTCCGCGCGGCGGAGGGCGAACAGGGCGTCGATGTCATCGGGACCGATCCGCATGATGAACCGGCGGATCGCCGCGTCGGTCGCCCCCGCGTCTACGGGGAACATGTGGTGGCGCACGAGGTGGACCACTTCCGCGGCCGCGCTGCGCGGGTACCGGAGGCGGCGCAGGAGCGCTGCGGCGAGTTCGGCGCCCACCGTGTCGTGGTGCGGGAAGTGGCCGCGTTCGAGGGTGGCGGGCTTGCCGATGTCGTGGAGCAGGGCGGCGAGGCGGACGACGGGCCGTTCGGCCGGCGCCGCGTCGACGGTGCGCAGCGTGTGGTCCCACAGGTCCTCGCCGGGGATCTTGTGCTGCGGGATGCCGCGCTGCGCGGCGAGCTCCGGCGAGATCACCGCCAGCAGCCCGGTCGCCTCGGCGAGGCGGAGCCCAACCGACGGGCGGGGGGCGGCCAGCAGCTTGGCCAGCTCCGCGCCGATCCGCTCCCAGGAGAGGTGGGCCGCGAGCGAGGCGTTGGCGGTGATGGCGGCCAGCGTTGCGGGCTCGACCGCGAAGTCCAGCGCGGCCGCCAGGCGGACGGCGCGCACCATCCGCAGCGCGTCCTCGCGGAAGCGTGCGTCCGGGTCGCCGACCGCGCGCAGGGTGCGTGTCGCGAGGTCGTCGCGGCCGCCGAACGGGTCCACCAGCGCATTGGCGGCACCGCCCGCGCCACGGCCCCAGGCCATCGCGTTCACGGTGAAGTCGCGGCGGGCGAGGTCGGCCTCGATCGTGCTGCCGAACTCCACCCGGTGGGGCCGCCGGAAGTCTGCGTACTCGTGCTCGAGGCGGAAGGTCGTGACCTCGAACACGTCCTGGTCGCGGCGCACGGCCACGGTCCCGAAGCGGTTCTCGTAGACGGCGCCGGGGAACAGCTCGACCAGCCGGTCCGGCCGGGCGTCGGTGGCCAGGTCCCAGTCGGCGGGCGCGCGTCCGAGCATCGCGTCCCGCAGCGACCCCCCGACGACGTACGCGGCGTGGCCGGCCGCGACGAGGCCGTCGATCAGGGTGTGCACGGCCGGCGGCACGGCGACGTCGAGGTCATCCTGCCGCGGGCGGCCAGCCTCGGGGGCCGGCGCCCCCGCCCCGAACCCGTCCGCGGCCATGCCGCGCCTAGTGCCTGCCGAGGAACAGGTAGTCGCGCCAGGCCTCGTTGCGCGTGTCCTCGAGGTACGGCGAGAACAGCGAGTAGAGGTCGCTCCGGGGTTCGAACGGCTGGCGGAGCAGGCGGAGCCGCGCCTCCTCTGGGGTGCGCCCGCCCTTGCGGTGGTTGCACGGGCGGCAGGCGGCCACCAGGTTCTCCCACGTGTGCTGGCCGCCGCGGTGGCGGGGGAGGACATGGTCGAGCGTGAGATCGTTGCCGGTCTTGCCGCAGTACTGGCAGGTGTGGCGGTCGCGGACGAAGATCTCGCGCCGCGTGAGCTTCACGCGCGGCCGCGGCCGGCGGATCTGGTGCTGGAGGCGGATCACGCTGGGCGCCCGGTAGACGGAGCGGATCGAGCGGATCTCCTGATGGTCATACTCGATCACCTCGGCCTTCGAGCCGAAGACGAGCCGGAACGCCCGCGGGAGGTTGCAGACGTTCAGGGGCTCGTAGTTCTGGTTGAGCACGAGTACGACCCCGTTCATCGGCCGAACCATAGCAGCGCGGCGCGCTTCGCGTGGGAGCGCGGCGCCCAGTCGCCGACAACATCCTGTGCGGCGTTGTCTCGCGCTCGATCCGCGCGATCTGGACATCGATCCGTCCCACCTCGCCGGATGCCTGCTCCCAGGCGTGGTCGCCCGGCTCGGCGACCGGGTCCCGGGCGGTCTCGGTCCTCCGTGTCGATGCGGCCAGGATCGCGTCGCGACGACCGGCGCATGCGCCCCTCGGGGGTCCGTCACCCCCCGGCGCGCCCCTCGGGGGGTTCCGTCACCTATGCCTGGCGCCCCGCGGCGGGGGTTCCGTCACCTATGCCTGGAGGGACTGTTAGCTGCCGCCACGAGCCACCGCACCCGCGAGATCCGTGCTCATCGCAACCTTCGGCCGCCACACAGTCACGGCACGCATCGGTGGTGCGCGAGCCCTCCGCGCCGGCGGCTAGCAGTCGTCACGGGCATAGGTGACGGATCGGTGTGCCGCGCCTCACGGGGGCGCCCGGATTCACCCGCGGACAAGGCGGATGGGCATGCCGGGGCGCACCTCCCCCTCGCGCGCCACCCGGGCGTACCACCGGGCGTCCTCGGGGTGCACCTGGCCGCTGATCCGCGCAATCCGGCGGTCGGTGAACCAGTGCGCGATGGTCTGGCACGGTGCGGCGAACTTGGTCAGCTCCAGCTCAACCGACGCCTCGCCGTCGCCGACGGCCAACCGGTCCCCGGGAGCCAGCCGGGCCCAGTCGAGTCCGAGCAGCGTGAGGTTCTCGCCGTAGGCGCCCGGGAACGCCCGGTGGCCGTCAGCTCGCACGCGCTCCACGGCTTCCTGCGCGTAGAGGCAGACCGCCTGGTCCGGACCGCCGTGCATGGGCTCGGGCTCCGTGTGCGCGTCGTTGTCGAGGCCCAGCCGGCCGACGCGGGCGCTGTCCACGGGCGGCTTCGGCACCCCGCCGCCGTTGGCGTTCACCGACGCGACCCTGCCGATCGCCCCCGGCTCGATCGTGGTCCGCTCCGCCCACAGGACCTCGGTGTCGTACGGCAGGTCGATCTTCGAGGCGCCCGCCGTGTGCGGGTCGTCGGCCAGCAGGGCGCGCACCCTGTCGAGCACGCCGGCGCGCACTTCGGGCGGGGCGGCGGCGACGTAGCTGACCGAGGCGGTCCGGTCCAGGACGCCGTCGGGCGTGAGCCGCTGGACCTGGCGGAACAGCAGCGAGGTCCACTCGCCGAACAGCGCGGACCGCGCCAGGGCGTCGCGCCACGCGCTGTCCCAGACCTGCGGCTCGCCGTCTGAGATCGCGCGGATCGCCTCGCCCAGGCCGCGCACCCACGGCACGGACTCGTCCCGCCGATTGAAGACCAGCGCGATGCGCCCGCCGGGCCGCAGCACGCGGTGCACCTCGGACAGTGCGCGGATCGCGTCGAACCAGTGGAAGGCCTGCGCCACGACCACGGCGTCCACCGACGCGTTCGGCAGCGCGATCTCCTCGGCGGTTCCCTCCGCCAGCGCGACCGACGGCACCGTCTCGAGGAGCTTGGCGCGCATCGCCTCGACCGGCTCCACCGCCAGCACCCGCGCCCCGGACGGTGCGAGCAGGCGCGTCAGCTTGCCCGTCCCGGCCCCCAGCTCCAGGACCGTCCGTCCGGCCGCGAGCCCGAGCGTCGCCCCAAGTGCCGCGACGGCGTCCGGCGGGTAGGAGGGACGGGCGCGCTCGTAGGCGTCGGCGCCCGCGGTGAAGCCCCTGGCGGCAGCGGCATGGATCGAATCGGTCATGGGCGCGACTGTAGCCGAGTGCCGCCGCAGCCGAGTGCCGCCGCGGTTGGCGCGCCGCGGTTGGCGCGTCGTCATCGGCGCGCTGCCCCGCCTGTCCCGCCGTACGCTTGCTGCCGTGATCACCCAGCTCTACACCATGCAGACCGTCATCGAGGCGCTCGCCTGCGCGGACGCCGGAGCCGACCATGTCGGCATCACACCGCCCCACGGGGGCCTGCCCGGCGAGGTGCCCGTCCGGCTGGCGGCAGAGATCGTCCGGGCCGTGGGCAGGCGCGCCAAGACCGTGGTGCTGACCGTCTGGACCGACCCGGTGGCGGTCGCCGAGCTGGTGGACGCCACGCGGCCCGCGATCCTGCACCTCTGCCCGCCGGCGCACCTGACCTCGCCCGCCCAGGTGGAGCGGCTCCGACTGCGGCTGCCCGGCGTGCCGGTCATGCAGGCGGTCTCGGTGACCGGGCCCGAGAGCGTGGCCGAGGCGCTCGCCTACGCCGAGGTGGTCGACTACCTCATCCTGGACACCCAGGACTCGCGCATCGGCGGCGTCGGCGCGAGCGGCGCCACCCACGACTGGCGGGTGAGCCGCGAGATCGTCCGGGCGGTCCGCGTGCCGGTGATCCTGGCCGGCGGGCTGTCGCCCGAGAACGTCGCCGAGGCCATCCGGGCCGTGCGCCCGTGGGGCGTGGACTCGCTGACCTGGACCAACCAGGCCCTCCCCGGCGGCAGGTTCCGCAAGGACCTCGACCGGGTCCGCGCCTTCGTCGCGGCCGCCCGCGGTGCGCTGGGGGACGACCCCGACCTCCGCGCCGACCCCGACTGAGATGGCGAGTCCCCGCGGCCGAGTCCTGGTCCTCGGCGACGCGAACATCGACCTCACGCTCCACGTTCCCGCGCGCCAGCCGGACGGGCGCCGGGCGGTCCGCGAGCCGGTGGTCTCCGTCGGCGGCACGGCGGCGAACACGGCGCGCGCCCTGGGCGCCCTGGGCGTGCCCGTGTCGTTCGCGGGCGCCGTCGGTGACGACGCGTTCGGGCGCCACGTGGCGCGCGATCTGGCGGCCGCCGGCGTGGACGTCTCGGCGCTCGTGGTCACGCAGGCCGACGCCACCTGCGAGGTGATCGCGATGATCGAGCCGGACGGCGAGCGATCCCTGGTGGTCTGGCCGGCCGACGGCGGCGCGCTCCGCTGGCTGCGGCCCGAGGACGTGCCGGGCGACGCCGTTGCGAAGGCGGCGTGGATCCACACCACCGGCATGTGCCTCCGCGACAGCCCTGTCCGGGACACGGTCCTGACGGTGATGGCGCACGCGCGCGCTGCCGGCGTCCCGGTGTCGATCGACCTCAACCTGCGGCTGGAGCTGTGGGGCATCGACGCCGAGCGGCGGGCGGCCGTCGAGCGGGCGATCGCGCTTGCCGACGTGGTGCTGGGCAGCGGCCCGGAGGAGCTGGTCCCGCTGGCGGGGGCGACGGGCCTGAGGCCCTCCGGGGCGGGGCTCGTCGAGGTGGAGGCCGCAGCCCATGCACTGTCCGGCGGAGCGCGCACGGTGGTCGCGCGAATGGGCGGCGACGGCGCGCTGGCGTGCGCCCCTGACGGGTCGCTCGTCCGCAGCCCCGCGTTCGGCGTGGCGGTCGCCAACGTCATCGGGGCCGGGGATGCGTTCAACGCCGGGTTCATCGCAGCGCGGGCCGAGGGGCGCGGCCTGTTCGAGGCGCTCCGCTGGGGGAACGCCGTCGCGGCGCGCAAGGTGGCGCGCCCGGCCGGGTCGCCTGACCTCCCGACCCGGCCCGAGGTCGAGGCGCTGCTGGCGTAGCATTCGGTCCGTGACCGACGTCGCCATCGCCGCCGCCGAATCGACTGATCGCCCGCAGAGCCCCATCGCCGAGGAGATCCGGCTGCGCCTCGCGGACGCCTGGGGCGACATGGGCGCGGCCTGGGGCGTGGCGCCGGCGATCGCCCGCGTCCACGCCTACCTGATGGCTCGCCAGGGGGCGCTGACCGAACGCGAGGTCCGCGAGGCGCTGGGGCTCTCGCATCGCGCCGCCAGCCTCGCCCTGGTGGAGGCCGAGCAGTGGGGCCTGGTCGAGCGGGTGGCCGAGCCGCGCCGCGTCGGAAGGCGCGGGCCGGCCGGGACGGCCTACCAGGCCATCGGCGACCACTGGCGCTGGTTCGGACGAGTCGTCGCCGAGCGCAAGGTGCGTGAGGGCGACCCGATCATCGAGGTCCTGGAGCGGACGCTCGCCGACACCAGGGCTGCGCTGTCCGAGGCGCCCGGCGACCCGGACCTGATGCGGCTGCGCGAGTGGCTGGCGACATTCCTGATCTTCGTGCGCCTGTTCGACCGCGCCGTGGGCCTGGTGTCGCGCCTGGAGCCCACCGAGCTCGAGCGGGCGCTGCGACTGCTGGGCGAGGTCCCGGACGACACGATCCTGCGGCTGGTCGCGCTGCTCGACGGGCTGCCCGACCGCGACGTGCTGCACCTCGTGGAGGCCCTGTCCCGCCTGTCGCCCGCCAGCGCCCGCCGCGCGACGACGCTGATGTCCGGGGTCGTCAAGACGCTCGTCCGCTAGAAGCGCGGGTCGGCAGTCGCCGTGCCCGCTCGCGAACCGGCGTCGGACGGCGCCGGCGAGTCAGGGCGCGGTGCCGAACAGGGCCGAAGCCGGGATCGCGCCCTCCGGGCTCCCGACCAGCATCGGAATGCCGCCCCCCGTCACCAGGAGCCGATCACCCGTGGCGCTGACCGCGTCGGGCGAGCCGAGCGCGGTCACCTCCTGCGCCGCCGCCCACGCCGGATTCCAGGCCTCGACCACGATCGCCCCAGCCCCTGCGCCGTACTGCTCCTGCACCGTCCAGACCACGCCGTCACCGACGATGACCGGCCAGTAGGCGCCCGACTGGGGGGCCGGCGCCGGCTGGACCGCGACCGCGTTCGAGCCGTCGGCTGCCGCGACGTGGATGCTGCCGTCGTTCGGCTGGCTCGTCGTCCAGGCCACCCGGAGGTCGCCGGCCACCCCGCCGTCACCGAGCGTCGCCGCTTCGACATGCGTCCCGAGCTGCACCGGGTCCCGGCCGTCGGACGGCGTCGCGCAGAGCGTCGTGTCGCCCACGTCGACCGTCCCGACCCCCGGCGGCTCACCGGTCCCGTCGCGGTACATCAGGGCCTGGCCCGCGATGCCGAGTTGCGCCACGTAGCCCTGCGTCTCGATCTGCCGGACGGCGGCGCCGCTCGGGAGGGACCGCACGATGATCGTGGACGCGTCCGGCGCGCCGGCGACGCCCAGCCGAGGGATGGCGTAGGCGACCCGCCCGCCCTGGGCGGCCATCTCCGGCGGCAGCGGGCCCGACCCCTCGCCGCCCACGCTCCAGCGCGTCACGACGCCGCTGTCCAGCCGCGCGGTCTTCCCGTCGAGCGTCGTGAAGTTGAGGGCCCACGACACCGGCTGCCCCTGGTGGGGACCGCAACCCGTGCTGCCGCCGCACTGGATCGGCTTCTCGGTGTACCAGGACTCCACCCAGGCGATGCCCGCGTCGGCGAGCGCGTACGACGAGATGGCGTGGCCGTTCTTGAGCTGGACGAGGACGGTCGTGCTCGAGGTCTGCAGGTTCACGGCGAGGAGCACGGGCCAGCTCACCGTGTCGGCGAGACGGAAGACGTAGCCGACGCCGTCTCGGATCGCGAACGTGCCGTCCATCACGCCGGTGACTTGGGACGGCGCGATCGCGATCGGCCCGCTGGTCGGTGACGGCGTGGCAGCGGCCGCCGAAGGCGAGGGGGAGGGGGGCGCCGAGACTGTCGGGCCAGCCGTCGATGACGCCGACGGGACGGCACTGGGCACGGAGCTCGGCGGCGTCGACGCGGTCTGCCGCCCGCGGAAGGCGATCCCGCCGAAGACCACCGCCAGGACGACGGCCGCGGCGATGACGGCCGCCGGCACGGCGTAGGCCGCCAGCCGCTGCCGCCACGGGCTCATGGCGCGCGGTCGGCCCGCCTCGTCGGGGATCCTCGCCATGCGGGCCTGCAGCCGCGCCGGGACGGCGCCCGGGTCGTCGGCCAGAAGCGCATCGCGGATGTCGTCGTCGAAGTGCTCGTCGCTCACGACCGGCCTCCCGGCAGGCGCTGGTCTGCCTCGAGCGCTGCGCGGAGCTCGCGCAGCGCGTAGTGCAGTCGGGATTTCACGGTGCCCTCGCGGGTGCCGGTCCGCTCGGCGATGTCCGCGGGGGTGAGCCCCTCCACGTGTCGCAGCACCACCACGATCCGGTGGTCCGGGTCAAGTCGGGCCAGCGCGGCACGGAGGGCGTCGCGCTCAACGAGGGCGCCGAACGGGTCCAGCGACGGCCGCTCGGGGATGTCCGACACGGTGAGCGGCGCGACCCGCCGTCGGCGGAGTCTCGCCCGGCACTCGTTCACGACGATGCGGTCGAACCACGCGTCGGCCTTCGCGGCGTCGCGCAGCTCCGGCCAGTGGAGCCACGCCTGGACGCCGGCGTCGTGGACCGCGTCCTCCGCCTCGCCCGGGTCGCGGAGGATCACGCCGGCCAGGCGGTACGCGCGGGCCAGGCGCTCGCTGGTGAATCGGGCGAACGCCGCCCGCCGCGCCGCCGCCGTGTCGAGGCGCTCGAATCTCCCTCTGGCCACGCGTTCCACCCCCTGTGCTCGGTTGCCCGCCATCATGACCACCAGATGCGAGCGCCCGCCAGCCGGTTCAATCCTGCACCTGGCGGCCCGCTCGCGATGGGCGGAGCGCATCAGACCCGGGCACTCGCGCCACTTGGCGCGCGGCGACCCGGTTGGTGCTCGGGGATCCGGTTGGTGCCCCGAAGACGGGCCCGCCGCGCCGTGTCAGCCTCGATTCGGGCCACCCGGCGGCCCGAATCGACCGTCAACCGTCGATAGGGCCACCACCCGGCTCGCGCGCGGGCGAATCGCCTGCCCGTGCCATAATCGAGGGGTAACGCCGGGCCGAACCGGTTCGAACGGGCGAGGACCCCGGGGCCAGTCGGACGGCCGGCGCGCGCGTCCTTGTCCGGAGAGCCCAACCCATCATGACCGAAACCTCCACCTGGGCCACCAAGAAAGGCCTCGCCCAGATGCTCAAGGGCGGCGTCATCATGGACGTCGTCACCCCCGAGCACGCCAAGATCGCCGAGGACGCCGGCGCCGTCGCCGTCATGGCGCTCGAGCGCGTCCCCTCCGACATCCGCGCCACCGGCGGTGTCGCCCGCATGTCCGACCCCGCGATGATCGAGGGGATCATGAGCGCGGTGTCGATCCCGGTCATGGCCAAGGCGCGCATCGGCCACTTCGTCGAGGCGCAGATCCTCGAGGCGCTGGGCGTCGACTACATCGACGAATCCGAGGTCCTCACCCCGGCGGACGAGCGCAACCACATCGACAAGCACGCGTTCAAGGTCCCGTTCGTGTGCGGCTGCCGCAACCTCGGCGAGGCGCTCCGGCGCATCAACGAGGGCGCCGCGATGATGCGCACCAAGGGAGAGGCCGGCACCGGCAACGTCGTCGAGGCCGTCCACCAGCTGCGCGACGTACTGGCCGAGATCCGCCGCCTGCAGGGCATGCGCGAGGACGAGCTGTTCGTCGCCGCCAAGGAGCTGCAGGCCCCCTACGCGCTGGTCAAGCAGGTCGCCGAGGATGGCAAGCTGCCGGTCGTGAACTTCGTCGCCGGCGGCATCAGCACCCCGGCCGACGCCGCGCTCGTGATGCAGCTCGGCGCGGAGGGCGTGTTCGTCGGCTCCGGGATCTTCAAGAGCGAGGAACCGGCCCGCATGGCGGGCGCGATCGTCCAGGCCACCACGCACTTCGGGGACCCCAAGATCCTGGCCGAGGTCAGCAAGGGCCTCGGGGCGCCGATGCGGGGCATCGCCATGGAGGCGATCCCCGAGCAGGAGCGGCTGGCGGTCCGCGGCTGGTAGGCCGGACGGGTCGGCGGGGGCCGGCGCGATGACGATGCGGATCGGAGTCCTGGCCCTGCAGGGGGCCTTCGCGGAGCATGTCACCTCGCTGCGCGCCGTCGGCGCGGAGCCGGTCGAGGTGCGCCTGCCGAGCCACCTCGACGACATCGACGGGTTGGTCATCCCGGGCGGCGAGAGCACGACCATGCGCAAGCTCATCGCCCGCTGGGACCTGCGCACCCCCATCCTCGACCTGGCCGGCCGCGGCGCGCCCATCTTCGGCACCTGTGCCGGGATGATCGTGCTCGCGAGGGAGATCGCGGGCGGCGAGGAGCCGGTGCTGCCGCTGCTCGACGTCACGGTGGAGCGCAATGCGTTCGGCCGACAGCTCGAGAGCTTCGAGACCGAGCTCGACGTGCCGCTCCTCGGCGACCGGCCCGTCCACGCGGTGTTCATCCGCGCGCCGATCATCGACCGTGTCGGCCCTGACGTGGAGGTGATGGCGAGCCTGCCGGACGGGCGCATCGTGGCTGTGCGGGAGCGCAACGTGATCGCGACCTCGTTCCACCCGGAGCTCTCCGGCGAGAGCCGATTCCACCGGCTGGTGACGACGATGGCCGCCGAGCACGCCGATCCCGGTGAGGGGGTCGGGCGCCGCCCCTATCCCACCCGTCGCTCCCAGCAGGGGCGGTGACGAGACCGTGGCCCGCAGCACCGGCAAGGTACGGGCGGCGCGGCTGACAGACCTCGCCGCGCTGAGCGAGCTGTCCCGCCGTGCCCAGGGCGACGCGGAGGCGACGCGCTCCCTGGGGTTGCCGGTGAACGGCCCGCCGATCGGGGTGTTCAGCCTGTTCCGACTGCCGCTCGGCGCCTTCCAGCCCCATGACGCCCTGTACGTGTTCGACCGCGACGGCCACATCGCCGGCCTGCTGCGCGTGGAGCGTGACTCCAGCCGCGACGAGTGGACGGTGGTGGAGCTCGACGCGGTGGGCGGCCTCGACGCCGGCGACGTGCGCTTCCGCCTGGTGCAGCACCTGCTGCGCGATGGGGCGAAGCGCGGCGCCACGCGGTTCCACGTGGCGTGCGCCGACGCCGACGACAACGTGGAGCTGTTCATGCAGGCGGGCTTCGTGCGCTTCGGCGACGAGCGGATCATGTTCCGGCCGGCGGGAGACCTGCCGGTCCCGTGGACCGAGGTCGAGGCCCGCAAGGCCGGGATCCGCCCGACGAGCCCGCTCCACGCGGTGAGCCTCGCGAGGCTGTACGCGTCGGTCACGCCCGCCCCCGTCCAGCGGCTCGAATGCCTGCGGCTCACCGACTGGGAGCGCCTCGAGCGGGACTGGCGGATCCCCCGCAGCTCGCTCAACCCGATCCTTCGCTTCGCCGACGTCTACGCCTATGTGCTCGAGGGCCCGGGCGGTCGCGACGGCACGCAGCTCGACGGGTTCGTCCAGGTGGGCGTCGCCAAGGAGGACCAGCCCCACTACCTCAAGATCATCGCCCGGCCCGAGGTGGACACCGCCCCGCTGGCCAGGTTCGCGCTCGGCGTCATCGCCGAGCACGCGGACAGGTCAACCCGCAACGAGGGCGTCGTCGCGCCGGTCCGAACCTACGAATCGCCGCTCGACCGGCGGCTGGAGCAGGAGGGCTTCGAGGACATCGCCACCGTCACGCTCCTGGTGAAGGAAACCCTGGTCCGCGTCGCCGAGCCGCGCCTCGTGCCGGCCGGTGTCCGGTGAGCGCTCGAGAGGGAGGCTGACAGGCGTGGAAGACCAGATGCGCCAGCGTGCAGCGGCCGACGACCTCGACGTGCTGCTGGCGGCCATGCCGCCGGAGATCGTCGCCGCCATCCACGCCCTGCCCGACCGCGAGTCGCTGATCGAGGTCGTCATGGACCTCGGCCGTCGACCCGAGGCGCGTTACCCGGGCGCCGAGGTGACGCTCCTGGAGCGCGAGATCGTCGATGCCGACATCGAGTTCGTCGTGGGCCGAATCGGCAGCTTCGGCGACGACAACCGCGCGGGCATCGAGCGCACGCTCCACCGCATCTCGGCCATCCGCAACCGGACCGGCAAGATCGTCGGGCTGACGCTCCGCATCGGCAAGGCCGTCTACGGGACCATTGCCATCATCGAGGACTTCCTCGAGGCCGGGAAGTCGATCCTCATCATGGGCCGGCCCGGCATCGGCAAGACCACGATGCTCCGCGAGGCCGCCCGCGTGCTCGCCGACGAGCAGGGCAAGCGCGTGGTGGTGGTGGACACCTCCAACGAGATCGCGGGCGACGGCGACATCCCGCATCCGGCCATCGGCAAGGCGCGACGGATGCAGGTGCGGACGCCGAGTCTCCAGCACGAGGTGATGATCGAGGCGGTGGAGAACCACATGCCCGAGGTCATCGTCATCGACGAGATCGGGACCGAGCTGGAGGCGCAGGCCGCGCGCACGATCGCCGAGCGCGGCGTCCAGCTGATCGGGACGGCGCACGGCAACAACCTCGACAACCTGATGCTCAACCCGACGCTGTCGGACCTCATCGGCGGCATCCAGAGCGTGACGCTGGGCGACGAGGAGGCGCGTCGGCGGCGGAGCCAGAAGAGCGTGCTCGAGCGCAAGGCGCCGCCGACGTTCGACGTGATCGTCGAGATCCAGGACCGCGAGCGGGTCCTCGTCCACGCCGACGTGGCGCAGACGGTGGACGCCATGCTGCTGGGCGACCCGGTGGCGCCGGAGCTGCGCTGGCGCGACGAGGAGGGCGTCCACCGCAGCCAGTCGAGGCCCAAGCCGACGGCGCGCGAGGCGGCGGGCGGCGACCGGTTCAGTGGGCTCACCGGCGCTGGCGCGGGCGCCTGGGGCCGCGACCCGGGCTGGCGCGGTGCGTCCACCTACCGCACAGGCTTTCCGGGGAGCGAGGAGCGCCTGCCCGCGCGGCCCGGGTTCCGGCCAGGGCAGTCGGGCGGCTGGCGGGCCGGTCGCGGCGTATCGGCCGGCGCCGAGCGCGGGGCCCGCGGCCCGGAGGGCGACAGACCGGGCCTGACAGTCATGCCGGGGGAGCGGTTCGCCGTGCCGCCGGGCGGCGCGTTCCAGGCGGGAGACATCGCGGACCGGGGCCCCGTCGAGCGCTCGGAGAACGCCCTCGCGCCCGCGCCGGCCACGGACGTCCGGGCGCGCGACGCCCGGGAGCTGGAGCGCCACCGCGCCTGGCGCGCCGAGGCGGCGCGGGCCCTCGACGCCCTCCACGAGGACGAGGGGACGCGTCCCGTCAACGCTGCGGAGCTCGAGGCGGCGGAGGAGGAGCGGATCGCCCGGATGGTGCCCGGTGAGGGGGACTGGGATGCCGACGAGGACGACCTCGCGCCGCTCGGCGCCGACGCCCTGGCGGTGCAGGGCGGCACGCTCCCCACGCTGCGCGTCTTCCCCCACGGCATCAGCCGCCGACGGCTCGAGCAGGCGATCAGGGATCTGCAGCTGCCGGTGCTCATCGCCCGCGACGCCGAGGAGGCCGAGGTGGTGATGACGCTCCGCTCCGAGTACCGCCAGAAGCCGGCCGCTCTCCGCGAGGCCGAGGAGCGCGGGATCCCGATCTACGTCCTCAAGGCGAACACCATCGCGCAGATGCAGGCGAGCCTGGCGTCGGTCTTCGCGCTCGAGGTCGACCCGCGCGAGGCCGCCCTCCGCGAGACCGAGCAGGCGATCACGATGGTGATGAAGGAGCAGGAGCCTGTGGAGCTGGCGCCGCAGAACGCCTACATCCGCCGCCTGCAGCACCAGATGGCGGAGCGGGCGAACATCGTGTCCCGCTCGCGCGGCCGCGAGCCCTACCGGCGGGTCCGCCTCTACCCGGACGTGGCTCGGCCGGCCTGGCGCTAGGCGGTCGGCGCGGCCGCCAGACACTCCCGGGCCTTCCACCCGGACGCTCCCCAAGCCCCCCGACGAGCCGATGCAACCAGCGAGTGCATCGTGCGCCGGGCGCCCAATCGATGCAGCCCGCGACTCGCCCATGCGCTGCGGAGGCCCGGGAGCCCCCGCCGAGCGCACGAACGATGCGGCCGGCGGTTCAATCGTGCCGCGGGCGCACCATGGACCCGCTGGCTGCACCGCGCCCGGGCGACCCAGGCGCGGTGGCACGATCTGGTCGCCGGGGCGTCGCCTCCGCGCATGCTCGGACACGCCATGACCCCCGCCCTCTCGCCCGCAGCCGGGCACGCTCGCCGCACGACCCCGCCGTCGACGCAGCCGGGCACGCGCGCCGCGCACCCGGACCTGCCGTCGACGCCGTTGGACCCTCGCGCGCCGCCGTTGGACCTGGCAGATGCTCGCGGTGCGGCCCGTATCGGCGACGCCGTCACCAGATGCTCGCCAGGCGGTCATCTGCGCCCACCCCCGTCTCAACTGTCTGCACATGACCGTGCTGCGGCCCTTCGCCGACCGGCTCTCGGACAAGGACCGCAGCACGGTCATGTGGGCCGCTGCGCGAGTGCCCCGTGCACGGGCCGACGGCCGACGGCCGCGGACGGGCCCGGGATGCCTGGATACGGATCACGTGGCGAACATCTGCGCGGATCGCGGGCGTGACGTAACGCCCATTCGCGCGTCGCCTCCGCGTATGCTCGGACACGCCATGACCCTCGCCGTCGCGCCGCAGCCGGGCACGCTCGCCGCGCACCCGGGCACGCTCGCCGCGCACCCGGACCTGCCGTCGACGCCCGAAGCGGGGCTGACCGCGCAGGAGGCCGCCCGCCGTCGGGGCGCCGGCCTGGGCAACGCCCCCCTGCCGCCGACGACGCGCACCTATGCGCAGATCCTGCGCGAGAACACGTTCACGTTCGTCAACAACATCCTGTTCGTGCTGGGCATCGCGCTGGTCCTCGTCGGTCGGCCGATGGACGCGGTGGTGTCGCTCGCCGTGATCTCCACCAACATCGTGGTCGGCATCGTCCAGGAGATCCGCGCCAAGCGGACGCTCGACCGGATCGCCCTGCTCACCCGGCCCACGGCCACGGTGGTTCGCGACGGCACGGCGCGCGAGGTTCCCCCCGACGACCTCGTGCTCGGAGACCTGGTCGAGCTGCGCGCCGGCGACCAGGTGGTGCTCGACGGCCGCCTCGCCAGCGGCGCCGTGGGCGTGGACGAGTCGCAGCTCACCGGCGAGAGCGACGTGCTGCCCAAGCGCCCCGGCGACGAGGTGTTCAGCGGCAGCTTCGCCACCACGGGCAGGGCGCGCTACGTCGTCGAGAAGGTCGCCGCGGCCAGCTTCGCCAACCAGATCACCGCGGGGGCCCGATCCTTCCGGCGGATCGTCACGCCGCTGCAGGGCGAGGTGAACCTGGTCGTCCGCGTCGTGCTCGCGATCGTGGTCTACCTCGAGATCCTGCTGGTCATCCGGGGGCTGGTCCAGGCGCTCCGGCCGGGGGACGTGGTGGCCGACGCCACGCTGCTCGCGGGGCTCGTCCCGAACGGCCTGTTCGTCTCGATCGCGGTGGCATACGCCCTGGGCGCCATCCGCGTCCTGCGCTTCGGCGCGCTGGTCCAGCAGGCCAACGCCATCGAGAGCCTCAGCCACGTGGACGTGCTGTGTCTCGACAAGACCGGCACGCTGACGGCGAACCGGCTCGAGGTGGAGCGGGTGGTGCCGCTCGGAGGCGCCGCCGAGGACGAGGTGGTGGCCGCGGTCGCCGCCCTCGCGGCGTCGGCCACCGCGGGCAACAAGACGAGCGAGGCGATTGCCGCGCGGTGGCCCGCCGCGCCGAGGCCGCTGGCGGGGGAGGTGCCGTTCTCCTCGGTGCGCAAGTGGAGCGCGGTGGCGTTCGCGGGAACGGCCGGGGGCGGGGATGCCGGGGGCGCCGAGGGGGTCGGCGGGATCGTGGTCCTGGGCGCCCCGCAGTTCCTCCGCCGCTACCTGGCGGCCGGGCAGGCCGAGGGATTGCCGGTGCCCGCGGCCGGGCAGGCCGAGGGAGTGCCGGTGCCCGCGGACCGGGACCCGGAGGGCTGGGACGCGATCCGCGCCGCGCTCACCGACCTCACCGCACGGGGCCTCCGCGTGCTCCTCGTCGCCACCCACCCCGACGCCGGAGCGCTGCCGCCGGCCCACGACGACGACGCTGCCGCGACGCTCCCTTCGGGGATGCGCGCCATCGGCCTGGTGGCGCTCCGCGACGAGCTGCGCGACGAGGCGGCGGAGACGCTGGCCTCGTTCCGGGACAACGGGGTGCAGGTCAAGATCATCTCGGGGGACGATCCGGAGACGGTGGTGGCGCTCGCGAAGCAGGCGGGGATCGCGGACGCCGCCCATGTCGCTGGGCACCAGCTCGACGAGCTCGACGACGAGCAGCTGGGCGCGCTCGCCTCCGAGACGACCATCTTCGGCCGGAGGGCCCCCGCCCAGAAGGAGCGCCTGGTGGACGCGCTCCGCGCCCGGGGGCACTACGTGGCGATGATCGGAGACGGCGTGAACGACGTCCTCAGCCTCAAGAAGGCGAACCTTGCGATCGCGATGGGCAGTGGCACCCAGGCGACGCGTGGCGTGGCCGACCTCGTGCTGATGCAGGACTCGTTCGCCGCCGTGGCCCAGGCGGTGGAGGAGGGCCAGCGGATCCTCAACGGCATGCAGGACATCCTCAAGCTGTTCCTGACCCGGATCGCGACCGTCGGCCTGGTGGTGGTGTCCTCGCTGGTCGTGGTGACGTTCCCGATCGAGCTGCGCAACGCGTCGGCGCTCACGGTGTTCACCGTCGGCATCCCGAGCGCCCTGCTCGCCCTGTGGGCCCAGCCTGGCCGTCGCGTCCGCGCCTCGCTCACGCGGACACTGGCGGTGTTCGTCGGGCCGGCAGCCGTCGTGTCGAGCCTCGCTGGCCTGCTCGTCCTGTACGGCTCGCTGTTCTTCGCCGGCGCGAGCGGGCTGCACGAGGGCCTGTTCAGCGTGGCGCTGGACAATGCGCGGACGGCGCTCACCGCCTTCCTCGTCTACGCCGGCCTGCTGCTGATCGTGTTCGTCGAGCCGCCGATCCGGTGGTTCGCGGTGGTGGAGCCCATCACCACGGATCGCCGCCCTGCGCTCCTGGCCCTGGCGCTGGGCGTGGGCTTCATCGTCACGATCCAGGTGCGGGCGGCACGCGACTTCTTCTCGTTCGGCGTCCCGGCCCCGCACGACGCGGTGCTGGTGCTGGTGGCGGTCGTGGTCTGGACGCTGCTGGTGCGCGAGTTCTGGCGCCGCCGACTGGTGGAGCGCTTCCTGGGCATCGCCTGAGGGCGACGGGGCGCGCCACCGAGCCCGTCACTGCCGCGCCAGCCAGCGCTCCGCGGCGCGGGCGGCATGCGCCCCGCACATCCCGTGGACCCCGCCGCCGGGCGGCGTGGACGACGAGCCGAGGAACAGTCCGGGTGCCGGGGTGGTGTACGGGTTCCACCGGACGACCGGCCGGAACAGCAGTTGGCGCCAGTCGTCGAGGCCGCCGTTGATGTCGCCGCCGACGTAGTTGGCGTCGTAGGCCTCCATCGCGGTCGCGTCCCGCGTGGCGCGCGCCAGGATCAGGTCGCGGAAGCCGGGCGCGAAGCGCTCCACCTGCGCCTCGATCGCCGAGGTCATGTCGGCCGGCGAGCCGTGGGGGACGTGGCAGTACGCCCACGCGGTGTGCTTGCCCGCGGGGGCGCGCGTGGGGTCTGCGAGCGTCGGCTGGACGAGCAGGACGAATGGCCGCTCGGGGAGCCGCCCGGCCGCCACCGCCGCCTCGCCGCCCACCACCTCGGCGAGGGTGCCCCCCACGTGGACGGTCGCCGCCCTCGCGGTCGCGGGGTCGCGCCACGGGATCGGCCCGTCGAGCGCCCAGTCCACCTTGAACACGCCGGGCCCGTAGCGGTACCGCTCCAGCGCTCGCCGGTAAGGGGGCGGCAGGCGGTCTCCGGCGACGGCGAGCACCTGGCGCGGCGTGAGGTCCAGCACGATCGCCCGGGCGGGCGGGAGGTCCGCCAGTGCATCGACGCGGTGCCCGGCCACGAGCTCGACCCCCAGCAGTCGGGCCTCCGCCACGAGCGCCGCCGCGATGGCCCCGCTGCCGCCTCGCGCCAGCGGCCAGCCGACCGCGTGCGCCAGCGTCCCGAGCACCGTCGCGAACGACGCCGACAGCGGCGCGCCCAGCGGCAGCATCGAGTGCCCGGCGAGGCCGGCCAACAGGGCGCGCGCCGGGGGGTCGCGGAAGGCCAGGCGCGCCAGCGCCGTCGCCGGGAGGGCAGACCGCAGGGCGAAGCGCGCCATGAGCAGCGGGTGGCGCGGCGGGCGGACGACTGGGGCGAGGATCGCCGTGAACAGCCGGTCCGCCTCGCGCGCCAGCGGCCCGAACAGCCGTCGCCAGGCGGCGGCGTCGCTTCCGCCGAGCGCGTCGTCGAGCGCCAGGTCGCCGAGGCGGCGCGGCAGGACCACGCTCCGCCCGGGCGCGAGCGCGTGCGCCACCGGCGCCTCGGGCTCCACCCACACCAGCCCGTGGCGCGCCAGGTCCAGCGACCGCAAGAACGGCGAGGCGAGCGCGAGCGGATGGACCGCCGAGCACGGGTCGTGGATGAACCCCGGCAGGGTGAGCTCGGCCGAGCGCAACCCGCCACCCGCGGCGTCCGCGGCCTCGTACAGGCGCACGGAACGCCCGGCGCGCGCCAGCATGATCGCCGCCGCGAGCCCGTTCGGGCCCCCGCCGACGACGATCGCGTCGAGGCCGGTGGCGCGCGTCACGGCTGCATCATGCGCCGGCAACCCCGCGCGGTGCCGGCAACCCCGCGCGGTGCCGGCATTTCCCTCTGCTGCCGCCTGCCCGCAGGCTACGCCTCGCGGACGACCCGGATGCCACGCTGCTCGGCGAGCGCCTGCACCCATCCGGCGGCGTTCATGCCCGGGTCGCTCTCGCGGTACGGCGCGTCGTCACCGTCGTCGGCCCGCCCCGAGCCGCCCAGGAGGCGGAGCGCGCCGCCGTCGGCCGCGAGGTGGTCGAGCAGCCGCTCGAGGTCGTCGTCGCCCACGGCAACGAACCGCGAGCCGACGTCGACCGACACGGTGCCGTCGTCGCCGGCCCAGACCGTGAGGTCGCCGGAGCGCGCCTCGCCGATGCCCATCGTCCCCTGCCGCGCCGTGCTCGAGCTGCCTCAGCCCGCGCGCGTGGCGCCGGTGAAGGAGAACGACGCCAGCCGGACTGCCGGCAC
This sequence comes from Chloroflexota bacterium, assembly GCA_021812735.1. Next base: position 30,168 of record JAKAMV010000005.1, read on the forward strand.
CGTGCACCCGCCGAGGAACCCGCGCAGGGTCCGCCGGTCTCGGCCCACCGCCTCCACGCCCGCCAGAGCGTCGAGGTACGACATCGTGAACCGCAGGTTCCGCACCGGCCCGACGATCTTGCCGCCCTCGACCAGGAACGTCCCGTCGCGGGTCATGCCGGTGATCACCACGCGCTTGGGGTGGACCGGGTTGGTGTAGTGGAAGCGCGTGACGAGCAGGCCGCGGTCGAGCGAGCCGAGCAGCTCGTCGAGGCTCGCCTCGCCCGGGGCCATCGCCATGTTGATCGGGAACGGCCCGTACGGGTTCGGGGCCGGCAGGCCGTGGCCGGTGGAGCGGCGGCCCGCCCGGGCGGCGGTCTGCGCGTCGAATGCGAGGTCGCGGCACACGCCCCGGTCGAGCAGCGCCAGACGCTGCTTGGCGACGCCCTCGGCGTCGAAGCCCACCGGCAGGCCGGCGGGGTCACGGCCGTCGTCGGTGATCGTCACGAGCGGCGAGGCGACCTGCTTGCCGGTCTCGTAGAACGAGCGGCCCTCGGCCACCGCGAGGGCGGAGAACCCGAGGTAGCCCAGCATGTCGAGCAGGTCCACGACCGCGTAGTGGTTGAGGACCACCGGGTAGTCGCCGGGCGCGATGTCGACAGGCTTCGCCGACGCGCCCGCCCGCTCCGCGGCCTCGCGCCCCAGCGCGGCGGCGTCGATCCGCGTGGCGTCCACCGCGCAGTCCTCCGCGTACCCGGTGCCGTTGTCGGGGCCCATGGTCACGGTCAGCAGCTGGCTGCTGGTCCGGCGCTCGGCGGCGCGGATCCCCTTCGAGTTGGCGACCGCGAACGCCTCGGCGTCGGTCGAGAACGAGCCGAACGCGGTAACGCCCTCGGCGTCGGCGGCCGAGATGACCGCTCGGGCGCCCTCGGCGCGGAGTTCCGGGGTCGCGCCGCTCGTGCCGTCCGACCAGGCGGCCGCGACCGGCCCGGGTGTCGAGCCGTCCGGCTCGGCGAGGCCTGCCCAGTCCTCGAGCTCCTGCACGTTCGCGGCGATGGCCGCAGCCCGCTGGACCAGCGCCCGAAGGCCCTCGGCGTCCGTGCGGCCCGACGACGCGACGCCCACCCGCCGGCCCCTCGCCACCCGCAGGTTGACGAACGCCTCGCTGGAGGCGACGTTCTGGTGGATCTCCGAGTTGGCGAACCGCGTCAGGGCGGACTCGCTCGACGCGACCAGCGCCTCGGCCTCGGTGACGCCCGCGCCCTCCGCCAGCCGGACGACCTCCTGGGCGATGCGCAGCGCCGCCTCCGGATCGGCCGCGCCCGCCCCGCGAGACGACCCGTTCACGACATCACCCCCACGCGCACGTTGCGGAACCTCGCGCCCGACACCCCGTGGCCCACGTGGCCCGTCTGGGGCGGCTCTCCCTTGCCGCAGTTGGGCGTGCCCCACATCCGCCAGGAGCTGGCGTCGCCCACCGCGTCCATCGATCGCCACAGCTCGTAGGTGATGCCGGTGTAGGTGCCGTTGCGGTACAGGCGGCCGGGCTTGCCGTGCTTGACCTCGCGGACGACCTCGGTGCCGAACTGGAAGTTGAGGCGGCGGTCGTCGATGGACCAGCTCCGGTTCGTCTCGAACAGCAGCCCGTCGTCGGTGTCGGCCACGATGTCCTCGAAGCTCATGCCGGGCTTCGGCAGCAGGTTGACGTTGGTCATGCGGATGAGCGGGATGCGGTTCCAGCCGTCGGCCCGCATCGCCCCGCCGGACTGGCGGCCGATCCGCGGCGCGGTCTCGCGGGAGCTGAGGTACCCGACGAAGATCCCCTCCTGGACCAGCGGCACCCGCTGGGCGGCCACGCCCTCGTCGTCCCAGCCGAACGTGCCGAGGCCGCCCGGGACGGTGGCGTCGGCGACGATGTCGCACAGGTCCGAGCCGTAGCGGAAGCCGCCGAGCATGTCGGGCATCAGGAAGCTCGTGCCGGCATAGCTGGCCTCGGTGCCGAAGGCGCGGTCGAGCTCGCTCGGGTGGCCGCAGCTCTCGTGGACCTGCATGTACAGCTGCGAGGGGTGGAGCAGGATCGTGCGCGTGCCGGCCGGGAGCGGCGGGGCCGAGAGCAGCTCCACAGCCTCGCTCGCGATGCGCTCCGCGTTGCCGGCTAGGTCCATGCCGCGGACGAACTCGTAGCCGGCCGAGGCCCACAGCCCGCCGTTGTCGGGGTAGCTGCGGCGCTGGTGCTCGTCGCCGTCGATCGCGTTGGCCTCGAGACCGCTGCCGATGTGCGTCACGAGCTGCTCGGTGTAGCTGCCGTCCGACGCGGCGAAGGTCTTCTCCTCGCGCTGCGCCGAGTACATGGACTCCGTCCATGCGATGCCCTTGACCGCGTGCATCGCGCGGTCGGCCTCGAGCAGGGCGGCGATCTTGCGGTCGAGGGCGATGGCGAACGGGTCCTCCTCGACGGAGGTGACGTACCGGCCGTGGGCCGGCGGTCGGTCGTCGAGCGCCACCCGGTTGCGGATGGTGGTGGCGCTGGCCCGGGCGATCCTGACTGCCGCCGCCGCCACGCGGTCCGCCTCGGCGGTGGTCAGCTCGTGGCTGGCCGCGAACCCCCAGGCGCCGTCCACGATCACCCGGACCCCGAAGCCCTCCGTCTCGCCCGAGGAGACGCCCTCCACGCGGGTCGACTTGATCGTGATCGACTCCTCGAGGCGCCGGACCACGCGCACGTCGGCGTACGCAGCTCCCAGCGCGATGGCCGTGTCGAGGGCGCGGCTCGTCAGGTCTCGCATCGCCGCCGACTGTACCGTGGGCTGCGGGGCGGCGTCGCTCGGGCGAACGGCGTATCCGAGGGCGCGGCGCGGCGCGGGTTCGTCTGGTCCGGGTCGGGGCGCGTGCGTTCCGTCGCTCCTTCCGCTCCGTCGCTCCTTCCGCTATACCGACCGTGCCGGTGCAAACGCCCGAGTCCGGCAGCGAATACCGGTGGGGCCGGTATCGAGGGGTCTCGTTGTGCTTGCCCGTCTCGGGGGCAGCTTCGCTGTACCGGTGGGGCCGGTATCGAGGGGTCTCGGCCGACTGGGTGAGCGCCCTTCCGCCGATGCTGCGAAAGGGTCCGAACGACACGCCTCGTTGAGGGTGCGCTAAGCGCGCTCTGCCAGCATGTCGCCCATGGACACCCAGCGAGCCGCACGAGCGTTCCGTGCCGTACGCCTCCATCTTGGCTGGCGTCAGGCTGATGTTGCCGAGCGAGCCGGCGTCAGCCAGCAGACCGTCTCGGACCTGGAGCGCGGCCGACTGGGCGGCATGAGCATCGACGCCGCCACCCGGATCTTCGCTGCGCTCGACATTCGCACGGTCCTCACGGTGCAGTGGCGGGGCGGCGAACTCGATCGGCTGCTCGACGAGGGCCACGCTGCCGTCGCGGGCGCCTGCGCGGACCTGCTGCGCTCACTCGGCTGGCAGGTGCTCACAGAGGTGACGTACTCGATCTACGGCGAACGCGGGTCGATCGACCTCCTGGCGTGGCATCGGGCCACCAGAACCCTCCTCGTTGTCGAGATCAAGACCGAGATCGCCTCCGCCGAGGAGCTGCTGCGACGGCACGACGCGAAGGTCCGGCTGGCGCCGCAGATCGCTCGTGAGCGGTTCGGGGTCTCGCCTGCGGCCATCGGTCGACTGCTCGTCGTTGCGGACACGTCGGCGAATCGCGCACGGGCTGCTCGCCTCGCCCCACTGCTCCAGGACCCGTATCCGGATCGCGGCCAGCGGCTGAAGGCGTGGCTGGCCCGACCGACGGGTGCGCTCGGCGGCCTGCTCTTCCTCGGTACTGGCCCCACCGGTGCAAAGAGACTGCTCCCTCGGCGAGCACGCACGTCGAGGGAGCGCCGCACCGGTGGCACCGGTATTGCGGCGGGATCCGGGCGCTAACACCGGTGGGGCTGGTATCGCGGGCCGCGGGGTCGGCGGCGACGGGTCCCAGAGATCGCGGGCCGCGGGGTCGGCGGCGACGAGGTCGACGGGGCCGCGGGGCCCGGCATCGCGGCCCCGGGGCTGGTATCGCGGCGCCGCGGGGTCGGCGGCCAGGGGCGCGGCGAGGGGGTCGGCGCCGCCGAGCCATTGGCCGCCTCCATCTCTGCGGTCCGTTCGGCCCCCTCGCCGACACCAAGCGGCCCTGTGGCTCGGGGGCGGTCCTTCGGACGCTTTCCCCACCCGACGACCATGGATGCCGACGATCGCACTGGGCCAGCCGATCCAACTGCCGATCGCCGACACCTTCGAGCCGCCGGACGCGTGCAGCTGCGCGGAGGGGACTGCCGAGCGCCCTCTCCGCGCACCGAGGCCTGGAGGAGATGACATGGGCGATGCCGTCAGGCTCGTGACGAGCCCCGATCCGCTCTCGGTCATGGGGGCGGCCCCGCCGGAGCCAGCCGTGGGGGAGAACTGGCTCCAGATCGCGCTGGCCCACCGGGGCATCAGCCGCCGTCGGTTCCTCGGGTTCGCGTCGGCGATGACCGCGCTGCTCGCGCTGCCCGCGACGATGGCGCCCCAGATCGTGAAGGCGCTCGAGACGTCCAAGAAGCCGACGGTCGTGTGGCTCGAGTTCCAGGACTGCGCCGGCAACACGGAGTCGATGCTCCGCAGCGCCAACCCCAACATCGCCGACATCGTCCTCGACGCGATCTCGCTCGAGTACCACGAGACGATCATGGCGGGCGCGGGCGCTGCGGCGGAGGCCGTGCTCCAGAAGCACATCGACGCGGGCGACATCGACATCCTGATCGTCGAGGGCTCCATCCCGACCGCTGACGGCGGCATCTACTGCACGATCGCCGGCAAGACCGCGCTCCAGCACCTGCAGGAGGCGGCGGCCGCGTCGAAGCTCGTGATCGCGGTCGGCGCCTGCGCCTGGGACGGCGGCTTCCCGAGGCTCGGGCCCACCGGGGCCGTCGGCGTCGGCGATGTGATCGGCAACAAGCCGCTGGTCAACCTCGGCGGCTGCCCGCACAACGTGGCCAACACCACCGCCACGATCGTCCACTACCTCACCTTCGGCAGCGCGCCCGAGCTCGACCAGTACAACCGCCCGATGTTCGCCTACGGGCACCTCATCCACGACCAGTGCGAGCGCCGCGCCAACTTCGACGCAGGCCGCTTCGTCGAGGCCTGGGGCGACGAGGGCCACCGGAACGGCTGGTGCCTGTACAAGATGGGCTGCAAGGGCCCGCAGGCCACCTACAACTGCCCGATCGTGCGCTGGAACGGCGGTACCAGCTGGCCGATCGGCGCAGGCCACGGCTGCATCGCCTGCGCCTCGCCGCAGTTCTGGGCCCGGATGAGCCCGTTCTACGACCGCCTGCCCGACGTCAAGATGTTCGGCGTCGACGCCACGGCCCAGGACATCGGCTTGGCGGCGATCGGCGTCGTGTCGGTCGCGACCGTGCTGCACGCCGGCTCGGTCATCGCACGCCGGTCACGCGATCGCCGCAAGGCGGTGGTCGCTTCCGACGGCACGGTGATGCCCGAACCCCCGTCCACCCCCGCCGCGCCGTCCGACGGCTCCGGCACCAGCGCGTAGGAGCGGACGATGACGAACGTTGTCATCGATCCTGTCACCAGGATCGAGGGTCACCTGCGCATCGAGGCCCAGGTCGACGGCGGCAAGGTCACCACCGCCTACTCCTCGGGCACCATGTTCCGCGGCATGGAGCTCATCCTCCAGGGCCGCGACCCCCGCGAGGCGTGGATCTGGGCGCAGCGCATCTGCGGCGTCTGCACCACGGTCCACGCGCACACCTCGGTGTACGCGGTGGAGAACGCGCTGGGCATCGAGATCCCGCCCAACGCCCGGCTGATCCGGAACCTGATCGCCGGCGCCCAGCACATCCAGGATCACGTCATCCACTTCTACCACCTGCACGCGCTCGACTGGGTGGACGTGGTGGCGTCGCTCAAGGCCGACCCGGCCAAGACCGCCCAGATCGCCCAGTCGATCAGCTCGTACGACCGCAGCTCGGAGACGTACTTCAAGAACGTCCAGGCGCGGGTCAAGAAGCTGGCCGACTCGGGCCAGCTCTCGCTCATGGCCAGCGGCTACTGGGGCCACCCCGCCTACCTGCTGCCGCCCGAGGTGGACCTGCTCGCGGTGGCGCACTACCTCGACGCGCTCGACTGGCAGCGCGAGGTCATCCGCATCCACTCGGTGCTCGGCGGCAAGAACCCCCACCTGCAGACGTATCTCGTCGGCGGTATGGCGGCGGCCGTGGACCCGAACTCGCCCAACGTCATCAACTGGGAGCGGCTCTCGTTCATCGCCGAGCGCGTCAAGATGATGCGCGACTTCGTGACGAACGTGTACCAGCCCGACGTCCTCGCCGTGGCGGGCTTCTACCCCGACTGGTGGACCTACGGCGCGGGCCACAAGAACTACCTCGCGTACGGCGGCCTCCAGAACGGCAACCAGAACGACCAGGCCAACTTCGACTTCCAGCGCGGCGTCATCGTCAACGGCGACCTGACCAAGGTCGGCGACCTCGACCAGACCAAGATCACCGAGGCGATCGCCCACTCCTACTACACGTACGACAACGGCGCCGCGGCCCTCCACCCCTGGCAGGGCGAGACGAACCCCAAGTACACCGGGCCCAAGCCGCCGTACGAGAACCTCAACCTCGGCCCGAGCGACCAGTACAGCTGGCTCAAGTCGCCGCGCTACGACGGCATGCCCATGGAGGTGGGCCCGCTGGCGCGGATGCTCATCGCGTACGGGAAGGGCAACGCGAGCGTGAAGAAGCTGGTCGACGGCGCGCTGGCCGCGGTCAAGGCGCCCGACGCCGGCGTCCTGTTCTCCACCCTCGGCCGGACTGCCGCCCGGATGCTCGAGACCGTCTACCTGCTCGACCTGATGGACGGCTGGCTCGCCGAGCTGCAGACGAACATGGAGAACGGCGACCTGCGCATCCACGACGGGTCGAAGTGGGATCCCACCACCTGGCCGGCGCAGGACCTCCAGGGCTGGGGATTCCACGAGGCGCCGCGCGGCGCGCTCGGCCACTGGGTGGTGATCGGGGCGGACCACAAGATCAAGAACTACCAGGCCGTGGTCCCGTCCACCTGGAACGCGGGCCCTCGCGACGACAAGGGCCAGACCGGCCCCTACGAAGCGTCCCTCGAGGGCACCCCGGTCGCCGACCCCACGCAGCCGCTGGAGCTGCTGCGGACGATCCACTCGTTCGATCCGTGCCTCGCGTGCGCGGTCCACGTCGTGGACGCCAAGGGGCGCGAGGCGGTGCGCGTGGAGGTGCGCTGATGACTGCTGTCGCGCCGCTCGAACACGTGCCGGAGAGCCTCGACGACGAGGTCATCGGCTGCGGGCCGATCTACGTCTGGCAGCTTCCGGTGCGCCTCACGCACTGGCTCGTCGTCATCTCGATCATGGTGCTGGCGGCCACCGGCCTCTACATCCACAGCCCGTACCTGGTCCCGTCCAGCCCGGTCGAGGCGTCCTCGCAGATGGCGGACGTCCGGTTCTGGCACGAGGTCTTCGCGATCGTGTTCAGCCTGTCGGTGGCGTTCCGCTTCTACTGGGGGTTCGTGGGCAACAGCTACGCGAGGTGGCGCCAGATCGTGCCCCACCGCCGCGAGCAGCTCCGCCTCTTGCGGGAGATGGCCCGCTACTACGCCGGGCGCCGCAAGCACCCCGTGCCGTCCACGGGCCACAACCCGCTGGCCGGCCTTGCGTACACGGTCGTCACGGTGGGCCTGTTCGCGCAGGTGCTCAGCGGCCTGCTGCTGTTCGGATGGATCATGCCCACCGGACCGTTCCACGCCCTGTTCGGGTGGGGCAACGCGTTCCCGTGGGGCGGCATCCAGGGCGTCCGCTACCTCCACAACCTGCTGACGTTCCTGTTCCTCGCGTTCATGATCCACCACGTGTACTCGGCCATCCTGATCGACATCGAGGAGCGCAACGGCGGCCTCTCCTCCATCTTCACGGGGTACAAGAACATCCGGATCGGCCGGACGGTCGAGGCGCAGGGGCTTGTCGGCGAGGTGCCGGAGGAAAAGGCCCGGATCGTGGAGATGTAGTCGATGCACGAAGCCGGGCTCTTGGCCGCCGCCATCGCGGACGCCCTGGCGGCGGCCGGGCCCGACGGGGCGACTGGCTCCGGTGCAGCCGTGGCCCGCCGGCCGGTCGCGGTCGAGATCCGCATCCACGACCCGGTGCACATCGGCGTGGACGCGGCGCGCATGCACGCGGAGCTCGCGCTGCGGGCCCGCGGGCTCGATGACGTGGACGTCGAGGTGACCGCCGACCCGGTGGCGTGCCCGATGTGCGAGGTCCCGAACGCCGTCCAGCCGGACCACCCGTTCTGCGATGCGTGCGGCTGGCCCCTGCCGGACCGGGGCGGCGACCAGGTCGAGGCGACGGTCCGCTGGTCGCTAGCGTGAGGGGGCGCATCGCGATCCCGGAGGCGCGCGCCGCCGGTCGCCCGCAGCGGGCCGCGAGGTGAGCGGCCGGTACGCAGTCCTCGGGCTGGGCAACCGGCTCGAGTCCGACGAGGCGCTCGGCGGGCTCATCGTGGAGCGGCTGACGTCCGACCCCGCGATCCTTGCCCAGCTCCCCGCGCCCGACGACGTCGAGCTCGTCGACGGGGGCACGGTGGGCCTGGGGCTGATCCCGTATCTCACCGGCCTCGACGGCCTGGTCGTCGTCGACGTCATCAACGCCGGCGAGGAGCCGGGCACGCTGATCGACCTCGAGGGCTCCACCCTGATGCGCCACGAGCAGGTCATGAGCGTCCACGACCTGGGCGCGGGCGAGCTCCTAGGCGCCCTCCACGTGATGGAGGCGTGGCCCCGGCGGGTGCGCGTCGTGGGCCTCGAGCCCAAGGCGATCGAGCTCGGGCTCGAGTTGACGGCGCCTGTCGCGGCGGGAGTGCCCGCGCTCCTCGACCGGATTGTCGATCACCTCGCCGCCTGGCAGCGCGAGGACGGATAGGGGGCCGGGTCGGTCTTCCGGCCGACTGCCCGCCCCCCCCGTATGCCGGCGCCCCCGTATGCCCGCTGGGCGGGCGGTCTGCCGTGCGTGCCCGCTGAGCGGGCCGTCAGACGTGCGTGCCTTCGCGCACCGGCCGGCCCCACGCGCGCGCCTTGGCGTATGCCCGCTGGGCGGGCACTCTGACGCATGTGCCCGCTGGGCGGGCGATCTGACGCGTGAACGCAGGACGTCGACGGCCCAGGGACCCAGCTCGTGCACCGGGCTGCCCGCTGGGCGGGCACGTGCGCCACAGTGCCCGCTGGGCGGGCGCAGGCTGCCACCACACCCGCTGGGCGGGCACAGGCTGGCGGGTACGTGCGCCACAACGCCCGCTGGGCGGGCCACCGCGGCATGTGTCGGCATGGGCGCCGCTCTTCCGCTCCTCTGACCGGCGACGGCCCCCGATGGGCTGGCCCCCTCGGTCGCGAGGGCGACCCGATGTTCCCGGATACCGGCAGGACCGGTGCAGAAGAAGGACCTCCCGGTGCGCACGCACGGTCTGGGTGTTGGCTACCGGTCCGATCGGTAGCACGGCCCGAAATGGCTGTTTGCACCGGCTGCACCGGTACACGGGCCACCGGGACACGGGCCGCAGTGTGCAGCACCAGTATGCGGGCCGCAGTGTACTGGCCGCCGGTACACGGGCCGCGGTGTGCAGCACCGGTATGCGGGCGATCCCGCGCCAGCGCCGCGACCCGCGCCAGCGCCGCGACCGCCGCCAGCGCTCTGGGGCCCCGGGCCGAGGCTACACTCGCGGCGTGGACACCCCGCCGCCCGTGATCACCCGCGGTCCGTTCATCACCCTGGAGGGGCCCGACGGCTCGGGCAAGTCCAGCCTGCTGCCGCGCCTCGCCGCCGTCATGCGCGCGCGCGGCGTCGACGTGGTGACCACCCGCGAGCCCGGTTCCACGCCCTTGGGCGAGCGCATCCGCTCGATCCTACTCGACACCGAGCCGAGGATCGACCACACAGGCCGCGCAGACGCGCTGCTGTTCGCCGCTGCCCGGACCCAGCACGTGGACGAGTTGATCCGCCCGGCCCTCGAGCGCGGTGCCGTCGTCCTGTGCGACCGCTACGCGGACTCCTCGATGGCGTACCAGGGCGCCGGCTCCCAGATCCCGATGGACGAGATGCGCGCGCTGCAGCAGTTCGCGACGGCTGGCCTGTGGCCGGACCTGACCATCCTGCTCGATCTGCCGGTGGAGGCGGGGCTGGCGCGCAAGCACGACGAGGTCACGCGTTTCGAGGCCTACCACGACCTTGCCTACCACGAGCGGGTGCGGGCGGCGTTCCTCGCGTTCGCGGCAGCCGAGCCTGAGCGGTACGCGATCGTCGACGCCAGGCAGGACGAAGCCGCGGTCCTGGCCGGGGCCGTCGCGGCCATCGGCCGCCTGGCGGGCCCATTTCCCTGGTTGGCGGCCGTGCTCGGACTGGGCGCGGGGCCTGCCGACCGCTGACGGCTCGCCCGAGGACGACGAGGAGCCCGCCCGGCCGATGGCCGGCCTCGGGAGACTGGATCCCCGTCAAGCCGATGGGGCCCTCTCCGGGAAGGAGGAGGGCCCCATCTTGCGAGAGCGCGATGGCTGCGTCAGCGGACGGTGTACCGCTCCAGCGGGCTCCAGAAGCTGTTGGCGTTGAACGGGGTCGGGTTCGCGCGTGCGCGAACGTACCAGCTGCCGGGGGCCGAGAACGTGAAGGTCGTCTTGGCGAGACCCGCGGAATCCACCACGTACTCGCGCGTTGCGACGAGCGTCCACCGGCCCGCAATGTACCGGTAGAACACGAACCGAACCGTTGCCGGCGGGAGCTCAGGCCGCGCCGGGCGGTCTGTGATGGTGAACGTGATCGACGTGTTCCTGGAGATGGCCTTGACTCGGCCGAGGTTGGTCGGCCGCAGGAGCGCGATCTGCCGGACCACGGACCTCGCCACGTTGCTCGTGCCGGCCGCCAGATCCGACGCCCCCGCGAAGATCGCGCGGTAGTAGTTGTTCGTCGCCGGGCGATAGTGGAACGTCGCCAGCCCGGATGCATCGGTCGTGAGCGTCGCGATCGTCGCCCAGGCGGTGCTCGTGCGGCTCGCCTGCAGCTGGAACGTCCGGTGCGCTCCACCTGTCCCGAACTGCGTCGTGAGGACGAGCTCGGATCCCCAGGTGATTGCCCAGGCAGACGTCGTCAGCGTGATCGATGTCGTGGCCAAGCCCCACGTCACCGTGTTGTCGGTGCTCGTGGAGGCCAGGTTCGGCAGCAGGCTCGCATTCAGCGCGACGTCCGCCGGGACGCTGGCCGTGACCGTGCCCGCGGTGGTCATGCCCGTCACGGCCACGTTGTAGGTCGTGCCGCTGCCGGTCACGGTGGCGACCTTCAGCCCGCCGGCCGTGCCGCCGATCGTGACGTCGCCGGACACGAAGCCGGTGACCGCCGCGCTGAACACCACCGTGAAGTTGATCGGCGAGGTGCCGGCCGGGTCGGCCTGGCTGGCGGCCTGGTTGATCGTGACCGTTGGGCCGCCCGGCGACCACGTCACCGTGTTGTCGGTGCTCGTGGACGCGACGTTGGTCCGCGCGCTCGCGTCAACGGCAACAGCGGCCGGGACGCTCGCCGTGACCGTGCCCGCGGTGGTCATGCCCGTCACGGCCACGTTGTAGGTCGTGCCGCTGCCGGTCACCGTCCCTGCCTTCGTCCCGCCGGCCGTGCCGCCGATCGTGACGTCGCCGGTGGCGAAGCCGGTGACCGCCGCGCTGAACACGACGGTGAAGTTTATCGGCGAGGTGCCGGTCGGGTCGGCCTGGCCCGAAGCC